>QHXE01000154.1 GCA_003222835.1 Acidobacteriota bacterium
AAGCGGCGTCGGCAACTTTGACATAAGCGCTGTTATGAAGTGGATTGAACATCCACTCGAAGTGGTTCTGACGGGCAAACCAAGCGGGCACAATTGACAGTGAGAGAAGGATCACCAGCAACGTCTTGCGCCACCAGCGACGAGCTTGCCGCCATTGCCAAATCACCAAAGCAAATGTGGCAAGGAGCATGATAGCCGTGGCCAACGGTGACCAACTTCGTAGTAAGTAAGAGATTTCGAGGGCTCGTTGTGTCTGTGGACGGAAAGGCTGAATGAGAAACACAGGTATGGCTACGAACGCGATTGAGAAAACAAGCAAACCCAAAAGAGCCGGCCAGATCAATCGACGTTCGATACCAGTCTGAGTCTGAGCGTTGGTTTCAGTTAAGACGTTTTCCATTCGTGAAGCTCCTCTAATTTACCTTGCTGATCAATCTCCGCAGCTTCACTGCTGCTTTGGGGCGCCCCCGTCATGACACCTTCGGTCACGCGCGCCTGGGAGGAATCGGAGACCTGTGCTCGCGTGCAGGATTGCGATTAATCCTTTCAATTTCTCTTTCAGCTCTTTCATGCGGGGTGCGTGCTTCGGCTCGGGGAATTTCTTCAGCGTGTGAATTCTCTCTGGTTGACATCTCGATGCCGCTGGGAAAGATTAGTCCCGTGGATGTCAGATCGGATTACGATATCAACCGGTACCATCTGAAGAATATTGGAATGTAAGAACAAGGCAGCGAACGAACCGTTACTGTTTCTGGCTCGGACTGCTGAGATGCTTCGTCGTTCCTTCGGTTACTCCAAATCGCGGAGTAATGAATTCAGTGGTATCGGCGGGCCGGAGCATCGATGGCTCGTCCGCTGCTTTCAAAACGCCGTCGCTGATCAAGCCGCGCCGCGCAAGTTCGATCTGTTTCTTGCTAACGAACGAGCCGTTAACAACTAGAGCCAGACCAACGAAAAACGGAATTATTCCTGCGAGCCAAATACGGCTGAGGATTGCTGCATCACCTGGCGACGTGTGTCCGCTCGAGATGATTCCCTGCATGAGGGCATTTAGAAAGATCATGACGCCTATGCCGACGGAACTTGCGATGACGCCGGCCTTGATTTCAGTGTAGCGCTTCACGGCGGGGGTGATGCCGCGCTCTCGCTCGATCTCTTCCTTGCGCCGCTTGCGCTCGCTCGCTGACAGAAACATCTCGGTGACCCAGGTTCGGCTCCAATCGAACCTCTCATCCGCGTTTCGCATGGCTGCAGCGTGTCGCACCGCCTCCAGATTTACGCCGCATGATTTACAGAATCTCAACTCATCGTTTTGAGAGCCGCATTGGGGACAGAACATGGTTACTCCTTTGAATGTCTCTTTTGCTGTTACGACGATTGTCGCGTTTCGGTTCGATTGATCGCAGAAGAAAACGCGACGGGGGGTCCCGATGGTAACACTTAATCGATCCAGCGGCTCATTGTGGATAAAAGTCGAACGACTTCGTCTAACTAATGCATGCGTCTATTTGCCTGCTTCTTTATTTCGTCGCTGAGTTCCACGATACTCTGAAGATCCCGGCGAGCTTTTACTAATTGTTGAGCATCGACGGTGCCAGGTTTTTCGATAATTGGATTTCTTACAAAGCTCTCGATCTGTTTACAGAGCAGGATCAGTTCGTCCTTCGTCTCCATAGTTTTAAGATCCGTTTCCGTCACTCGATTTTCTGTTGTGGGCTCAGGCTTCTGTAACTTCAAAGAAGATTGCAGCCGAGCCGACCTCTTTTTAATTTCACCAGTCGCATCGGAAATGAACTGATAACCGAGAGATCGGTTAGCAGCAATCGCGCGAACTATCTCGTTGTGGAGGGTTAGGATTCGCTGAAAGTCCTCGCTTACCTGATCCATCATTGCTTGAGAGCGCTTGGGATCGTTGGAGCGTCCCTTGTCCCCGCCGACGCTGTTCAGTTGCAGTTCACGCCGATCCATCTCTTGCATCTGAGCCTTCGCCGGGTCGCCGACACTCTGAGCTGCTGTGGGAGACGAAACCACAATCGAGCAGCCGATTGAAACTATCAGCATGCCCCAACGGCAAGTAACAGCTTTGTCTCCGTTCACTTCCAATCGGCGGGCCTCCGGAACCTCTTTGGCTGGGCAAAAGTATAGGCCTCTACTGTACTCCGCACAAATCAAATTGAGGCCTGCTTATCTCCAGCGGTGGTGAACCATAAAGGTTTTTAATTTTCATATAAGACAAATTTAAAGCGAAAAGAGTTGACTGTCAGAAGCACTTATACTACTTAATAGCACTTCTCGACAAAAGTTTGTTCTAAATTCACAAATAAGGTTTCAAGTAGGCTGGGAACCTGGTGCGACGAATAGACCTCAAGAAAGCAAGTGCGGCGCGTTCGAACACGATCCGCGATATAAACCGTCAGATCGTATTGAATTACGTTCGTGAATTGGGGCCGATCTCGCGGGCCGACATCGCGCGCGAGACTGCATTACAGCGCTCAACTATTTCACTCATTGTCGACGAGCTTCGGGTAGATGGCTTAATTGAAGAAGTGAGCGGCGAATCCACTGGCGGACGTCCGCCCAGCCTGCTCTCGTTGCGCACCGCCGACGCGGTAGCAATCGGTGTTGATTTGGGAACAGTCAAGACGGTGATGGCCAGCAGTGACCTTGCCGGTAGAGTGCTCGAGCAGGAAGAGTTTTCCACCGACCATGACGTTAGCAAAGCTCTCGCGAACATCGTTGATTGCGCGGAGCGATTGATTGGAAAAACCCGCTTTACATTTGAAGGAATCGGCATCAGTCTGCCCGGAGTGGTTGACCCGGAAAGCGGCAGCTCATATGTACCACATTTTAACTGGCGCAACCCTCCGATAGCCGAAACGTTGACGCGGGCCACTTCGCTTCCCGTCACCATTGATAACGACGCCAATGCTGCAGCTCTTGCGGAGTTGTGGTTTGGTCGACCGGAGATCCGCGAAGTTCGCGATTTTATTCTGGTTCTCGTGGAAGAAGGGGTTGGTACCGGTATCGTCTTTGATGGGCAAGTGTATCGCGGAGAAGGCGGCACGGCCGGTGAGTTCGGTCACATGACAATTGGTTCGGGAGCGCCTGTGCAATGTGCCGTAGGCAGCAGGGAATGCTGGGAAGCATTTGCCTCAGAAAGGGCAGCTCTCGCGCGTTATCAAAAGCTGTCACGTTCGAATGGCAGCGACGATGTCAATTTCGCAAACATAATGGATCTGGCATTGAGGGGCGAGCGAAATGCGAGGGCTGCCTTAAGAGAGACGGCGCGTTATCTTGGAGTAGGTATTGCTAATTTGATTCAAGGCTTGGCTCCCGAAGCGGTGATAGTTGGTGGCCCCATCGCTCGTGTGTGGCCGGTAATTGTCGAGGATCTCAAAGCGTCTGTCGACTCCAGCATCTGTCGCGGCTTTCCGTCAACGCCGATCATGGAGTCAACCCTGGGACCGCAACCTACCTTGATGGGCGCACTCAGCCTCGTGCTCGCAAGCAAATTCGCCTCGGTGCTACCTGCGTAGCATTCATGAATTCGGATGATTTTCCAAATTCTCCAATCGGGCAATGGCATCGGCAGCTTCGTCGCGCAGCCGAATAAGACCGCTTCCTTTCGACTTTGCTTCGATCTTATCGCTAAGTTTACGATCTAATCCAAACGCTGAACCTCGCGGCATTCGCTTTGCAGCAACAAAGTCAGAGTGCAACAATTTCTCTTTTCCGGTGAGACCTAATCGACGAGATTTTTGAATACGGATTGAAAAAAACTCTTGACAAAGAGTTAGGCAGAGAGTAAATACTTTTGTCCGGTAGTGCAACAAAGTCCGAATAAGCAAACTTGGGTGACGGTTCGTAAGCGCGTTGAGACCTCAACGCAATAACAAAGAAGCGAGCTGGGGCTTCGTGAAGAACCAGCTGAATTCAACTTTTTGACTTTCCGAAAAGTCGCTCGCGCGTCATCATCTCTGACGATGATCCTGCGAGTGCCAAAACTCAGGAGGTTCGTATGCTTAAGAAGCTTGGCTTGCAAGTGGTAGTGGCCTTAGCGGGTGCTCTGTTTTTTACTGCCTATGCGCAGACCACCACGGTAGGAACAATCAGCGGCACCATTCGCGATGAAAAGGGAGCCGTTGTTCCCCGGGCCGAGGTCTCAATTCAGAGTGAGGGTACCGGAATATCGCGTACGGTGAATTCCGACGACAACGGA
>QHXE01000155.1 GCA_003222835.1 Acidobacteriota bacterium
GCTTTCGTGAAAATTCAGCACGTCCGCCGGTTCGCTGCCGTCCAGCGAAGGCTTGATGTATATCAACACGCCATCATAGTCCGCGTCGGGCTTACCATCCGGACTACTACCTGGCTTGTCATCCGGCTTGTCCTCCGACTCACGCTTATCGACGCATGAATAGCGAATGTCGGCAATCGCGCAATATTTGTTCGCGTTGTCCAGGTCCTTTCCCAGTTGCAACTTGTCCCTAAATTCGATCGGCACGCCGAAATCCACGCGCACCTGGCGAATCGCATAAGCCAGCGATTCGAAACAATAGTCGGGATCGGTGCTAGCGTCGCTGACGATGATAAAGCGACTTCGACGCAAGATCATTTCGTAGAGGCCAAAGTTATCGAAGTGTCCGCCGTCTGAAAGATAGACGTATGGACTTTGGTCATCAGTTTTGCCCAGTGCTTCGTCGAAGATGGGGCGTACTGATTGAGTTGGCGAGTCACGATTAAAGGTTGGTTTGCGGGGATTGCCGAGCCAGAATCCAAGTCGCACATTGAATAACGTCATGATGAAACGGACCACTGGAGAAGTCATCATATAACCCATGTTGGGACTGGCCGCCGCGCCCGAAATCGCCACCGAAGTCGCCAACGAAATGCCATTGGCCCCTCCGTAACGTTCCGAGTCGCGATAGCCGAGCCAATAACTGCCGGAGTGTAGCGGCGAGATGCTAAAAGACTCGGCCTTTCGATCCTGCCACTCCAATTTTTCACCACCCGCCAGGTTCAAAGTCACGTTGACGACATGCAGAGGCTTCTGCGCTATGTTCAGAGGCTGCTGCTTCAGATCGTGCATATAAATATTGTCCTGCAGATCGAAATCAGTGAACTTGTTTCTGGTCTTCTCGCGCGCATGTTCGTCCCTCGAGACGCCAAGATAGGCCCGCATCATACGGTTGCGCCAATAGTAATGGAGCGAGAATCTGTTCGTGTTAATGAATCGACCAAGCAGCCAGCCAACCAGCGCGATCACAAACATGAACACTACCAACACGCGGCCCGGCGATTCATAAACTATGCGCTGCGTACTATTAACATCCGGGTGAAACGTTCCGGCGCCAAGCAGGTATGCCATCCACTCGCCAATGTTTGAGGCCAGAACCCGATTCGTGACAAGCGCGAGCACGATTACGATGAACGCGGCAAAGACTACCGCGGCGACACTCGTTGCGATCGACAAAACCTTGGCTTTCCAACCAGGTGGCTTGTCTTCCTCCCCGTGCGCGGACGTTTTCGCACTGGAACCGCCGAACAGCGTAATCGCGCCTGAGATGATACCCACCAAGGCGGTGCCTACTCCCTTGATATCTTCCCAAGCCCAACCCTTCTTGAATATTAAATTGGTCAACTTGGCCTGCAGGCCCACCAGCAGCACTGGACCAAACAGCACGAGGAGATGAAACACACTCCAACCCACAACCACAATCAGAATCCACGCTCCGGATCGCGCCCACCATTCCTGATCGTCGACGTCGGTGAAGCGGCTGGTAAATCCGGCGATGAAGGTTCCCCCAATAGTTAGAAGCACCAGGAAGAAAGGTACGGCTAGACTGGCGTACGCTCGAGTAAAATATGCGCCGCTGAAATACCGCTCGTGCAACTGGAGGACATCGGTGACGTACCAAATCAAGAATCCGGAAACAGAAAAGGCGACAAGAATCAGGCCGGTGGCGCCGGCATACCCTGCCACGCTGCCTTGCCACTCGCGCTTAATGAGTCTTACCAGTAAAGAAAAAACCCACGGCACCATGCCCAGGGCCAGGGCAAACAAGATGAATCGCCACCACGCGGGGCGCCCGGTTCCCAAACGAAACCAATAGGTCGTCAGCGCCATGGCCGAAATCACCAAAGGCAATAGACCGAAACGGACAAATCTGCTTTCGTGAAAATTCCATAGTTTGCCGCCCGGCAGATTTGTTCCGATGTACGCGAGCGCAAACGCCGCCGCTAAGAAGCCGGTTGTCAGCAAGGTTCTCGAATCGAAATACGGTTCCCAGTAAGTACTCTTCACAAAGGCAAACCAAATCCGTGGCAGTATTAGAAACGCCATGATTACCGGAACGAAGACCATCCAGTTGAGTAAGAGATTCCGTAGATATATCGCGATCAGCGTCCAGGTATCGACCGAAAGCAGGCCTTTCTTTGGCGTCAAGTAGTTCGCGTAAATGCGCAAATTGTAGAGCGGCTTCGGCTCAGTTTCGAGGGGATTATCAGGTGTCTTAGCCAACTGGGTCACAACTGTGTTGACGTTTCCTTCTTCGCGATGAATCCATGCCGATAACCAACCGGCGATGAAGCCCCCGCCCGAAACAGTCGAGAGGTAATCGAACTTGTCGAGCAGGCCGCAACGCGCCAGTCCCTGCAAGATGCCGAGATTGAATATCGCGCTGCGCACGCCTCCTCCAGAGAGACAAAGCGCTGAGCGCATCTGTGGCAGTTCGCGAATGATCGTATAGAGATTAGGGACAAGCCTCTTGCTTAGTTCGTATTTGCAGTCCCATATCCGTTCGGATGCCGTTTCGGCTGAAGCGTCGATTTCTATTCCTTCTCGTTGGCAAATCTGCGCGACCTCTTCCTCGGTGTGCACATCTTCGATCTCCTTAAGCTTGGCCTTCACATCGACAATCTTAGGTTCTTCTTCATCAAGGTCAGGGCGCGTGGACTTGAGTTCATCGAAGAGGACTTCGGCGAGTGTCAGGGGAAATTCTGATTGCGAACTTGGCATGATCGAGTTAGCTCCCTTCCCGCTCTCGGGGGTAATAAAGCCGTTAAAGAGTCCGAGTACAAATCAGCCGGAATTGAAATGAAAAACCGTTTGGCTGGTACAGGAGGTTTGCGGCGATAACGCAGGCTCTTGAGGACCAGCCCGAAACTTCCCTGGTTAGCGACCGAGACAATATGTCAATTCGCTCCCGGCGTCAACAGTTTTCAATTCAAAGTTGTCGTTGCCGTGGCTGGCGTTTCGCTCGGCTTGCGGCTGAAATTGCAGCGGTTCTTAGCGGTTGGAATAGATTCGGGGAACTCGGGAGCTAATGCCGCAGGTGATTTCATAGGATAGAGAGCCGATGGTTTCGGCGATTTCCTCGGCAGTAATCGATAACTGGCCATCTCGACCCAGAAGAATGACGGGATCGTTAAGACGAACGTCTGGGACATCAGTGAGGTCGATCAAAGTCAAATCCATCGATACTCGGCCAACTACGGGAGCGAACCTTCCGCGGACGATCACACGGCCGCGATTTGATAGCGCGCGCCGGTAGCCGTCGGCGTAACCGATCGGAATCGTTGCAATCAGCGAATCGCGGGTTGTTTGAAAAGTGCAGCCGTACCCAAGACGCTGACCTTTGCTGACCTGCTTGAGTAGCATGATGCGCGCGTACAAAGACATTACCGGGCGGAACGATGGCGCTTCAATTTGCGGCGACAGCACGTCCCGCGTAAAGCCATACAAGGTTCCGCCGGGCCGCACGATGTCGCCGCGCGCGTCGGGAAAAGAGAATACCGCCGCCGAGTTAGCCGCGTGGATGAAAGTCGGGGAGAAACCGTGCTCGCGAAAACTCTTCACTGCAACTTGAAAACTCTTGAGCTGTTGCTGGGTAAAATCCTCGTGAGCAGGTTCGTCGGCAGCGGCCAAATGTGTCATTAGCCCGTCGAGGCGAATATTCTCGAACTTTCAGGTGAACGTCCGCTACTACACCTGCGTCTTTCGCGGCACGATCAAACGCTTGAATCATATCGAGCCGATAAACGACGGGCGTCAAACGTTGTTGCAGGCAGGCACTCTCTTGTCCCTTCCAGAATCCACCGAGACACAGGATTGGTTTCGTGTTCCCGGCTTCCCTTAATTCGATTCCTTCTTCGGGCAGTGCGACACCGAACCAGTCAACGCCTTCAGCCGCCAAACGCCGCGCACACTCAACCGCGCCATGTCCGTAGGCATCGGCTTTGATAGCGGCCAGGACCTTCACTTCTTTTCCGACCCGATCGCGAATCAGTCGAAAATTGTGCGACAGAGCATCGAGATCGATCTCGGCCCACGTTGGACGGCCCGTGATTTTTTGCTCTGCACCGGTCATCGTTGGTTTTGCTTTTTCTCTAGCCCAGGTGTTCACGCCTGGGTAACGAGCAAGGAACGTGAATTGGTGCTAGCCTCCTTCAGGAGTCTGTCGGAAAAACCGCGTAGCGGTGAAATGTCTATAGAAGGGTAGGCACAATTGAGATATGGGGGCTCCTTTAGGAGCGCAACCGACTATCGTTCGCCCATAAATGGGCTCCCCGAGATCAATGGGTTCGAGCTTTCTATAAACGTTGCATCCCTACGGGATTTCCCGACAGACTCCTTCAGGAGTCTTTTTTCCAACCGAAGGCCCCTGAAGGGGCCTGTGATTGATTCGGTTTTCCTTTCCCCAGGCGTAAACACCTGGGCTAGAGAAAATGGAAAACACGACTGCACGCACTAGAATTCATCTCCGCCACGATTGATGCGCGCCGAGCCTTTCGAGCGATCGAATCGGCTGAGATAGGCGCCGAGCGCATCTCGATCGAGATCCGCGAAGCGCGCGAATTGATTGAGGAAGGCGAGATAGACAGTATCAGTCGGGCCGTTGCGCTGCTTGGCGACGATTAGTTCGGCGATATTTCGATTCTCGTCGGTGCGGTTGTATTGCTCTTCGCGATAGATGAACGCGACCAGATCGGCGTCTTGCTCGATGGCGCCTGATTCACGCAAGTCGGCGAGTTGGGGACGATGGTCGGTGCGATTCTCGGGCGCGCGCGACAATTGCGACAGCGCCACCATGGGCACGTTCAATTCCTTCGCCAGCGCTTTCAGCTCGCGCGAGATCTGCGACACTTCCTGCTGGCGCGATTCAAAGCGACGCGTCGAGCCGGACATCAATTGCATGTAATCGACGACGATCATGTCGAGCTGTTTCTGCTCGGTCGCCAGGCGGCGTGCTTTCGCGCGCATTTCCAGGACGGAAATCGCGGCCGTGTCATCGATGAAGATGCGCGCATCGGCAAGTTTGCCCAGAGCCTTTCCCAGACGCGCCCACTCTTCATTGGAGAGATATCCGCTGCGAAACTTCTGCGCATCCACGCTGGCCTCCGAGCAGAGCATGCGCATCGCCAGCGCTTCCGCGGACATTTCGAGCGAGAAGATGCCCACCACCGCTTTGTGTTCAATCGCGGCATGTTGCGCGAGCGTCAAGGCCAGACTGGTCTTGCCCATCGATGGGCGCGCCGCGATCACAATGAAATCCTGTTTCTGAAAGCCCGAAGTCAACGCGTCCAGCCCGCGGAAGCCGGTGGCCACGCCGGTCACAACCAGGTCGCGGTGCTCGACGGACTCGGCCTTTTCCAACACGCGTTCGGCCGGATGCTTGATATGTTCGAAGCCCTGGCGAATACGCTCATCCGCCAGCGCAAAAATCGCGTGCTCGGCGTGATCGAGAATGTGCTGCGGCTCGTCTTCTTCTTCCAGCGCTTCGGCCGTGATCTTATTCGCGACCTTAACGAGTTGTCGCAGCAGAGACTTTCCGCGCACCACCTTCGCGTACTGCACGATGCTGGTGACGTGAGGCAAGCCGTAAGTCAGATTGGTCAGAAAGAGCACCCCGCCGGATGAGTCGAGCACATTCTCGCGGCGTAATTCTTCAGCGACGAGAATCGGATTGATCTCTGATCCTTTCTCGAACAATGCAGTCATCGCTATAAAGATGCGCCGATGCGAAGGGACGTAAAAGTCCGTGGGCTTCAGCAACTCGACGGCCTGAGCGATGAGCGTGTTGTCGAGAATGATCGCGCCCAAAATAGCTCTTTCAGTTTCGGGACTACTGGGAAGAGGTCGTTCGAGAATGGAGTCGCGAATCGGTTCAGGTGTTGCCATTGATTGAAAGACTGGAACGTCATCGCGACGAGGCGAATTCGTTCAGATCGTCTTGTGAGTTGCGAAATATACTACACGCGTTTGAGGAGTCGATAATGCGTTGGTGTTTTATCTCGTGAGATCGTGATTTGCTTCGATTTCAGTCACACACGCCGGGTGACGAACAGACGCCCGATAGTAAGAGGAAACCGTTTAAACGGTTTCCTTCTCAAACGGGACCGCCGGAATCGCCTGGCTAAAGCACAGGCGAGAATGAGAAGGGCGCTACTTGCTGGCTTCGCTCGTTGGCGATTCTAAAGGTGCGGCTTCACTGGCAGATTCTTCTTCCCGTGCTTCGACAGCAACTTCCACGCCACCTTCTCCCAGAACACTGACTGGCAATTCAACATTCACGTCGCGATGCAAGCGCACGGGCACGGTGTAATTGCCGAATCGCTTGATAGGCTCGCGCAGAACGATGCGCCGGCGATCGATTTCATAACCTTGATCTTTCAAAGCGTGCGCGATGTCCATCGAGGTCACTGAGCCGTAGAGCACGCCAGCCTCGCCGACTTTTCGCTCGAACTTCAACTTCAGATTGCGCAACTGATTGGCCTGTAACTCGGCCGTGGAACGCTCTTTTGCTTCGCGCTTTGCGAGCGCCGCGCGTTCGCCTTCTATTTGGCGAACATTGTTGACTGTCGCTTCAACCGCCAGGTTGCGCGGCAGCAAGTAATTTCGGGCGTAACCTGCTTTGACGCGGACGATTTCACCGCGCGCGCCCAGTTTGTCGATGTCTTCGCGTAAAAGAATCTGTTTGTGTGCCATTGAATGAACTCCCGTTGAAGTCAGGTTCAGAGTTCAACCTTTAGGTTGCGGCTTTTCACTTTGGAACAAGCTGAAGCTTGAACTCTGAACTGTACAACTAATCCGCTGCGTACGGCAGCAGGGCGATGTTGCGCGCGCGCTTGATGGCTTCGGCCAGCATCCGCTGATGCGCGGCGCACATTCCCGAGATGCGACGCGGCAAAATCTTGCCCCGCTCGGGAATGTAAGATTGCAGCAGCTTCACATCTTTGAAGTCGATCAAATCGACTTTGTCGA
>QHXE01000156.1:0-3229 GCA_003222835.1 Acidobacteriota bacterium
AGAGATTACGGAGCGCGAAGGCTTTGTCTATGCCGATGTGTTGCCCGCGTTAGGAGTGTCTGCTTTAGCAGGCGCTGAAAACACTTTTCTCTAGCCCAGGCGTTCACGCCTGGGAAAAGAGAGCAACGCATCCACCAGCATCCTTCAGGATGCTTTTACCGAGATGCTTTAGCACGGCCGCGTGGACCTGAAGGGATTATTGAAGCCCATGAATGGGGCTCAACAATAAGACAGCTCAGCTAACCCAGGCGTGAACACCTGGGCTAGTGGAAAAACGAAGAGCGATGATAATTGCGCCAACCATGAATTCGAATTGGACCAGTCAGAGTTTTTCAGCAGTCTGTTAGATTCCGTCAAAATCGAAAAAGGAATCTCTTTGATGCTCGAAGCACGCAACATTACGGTCAACTACGGCCCGCGCGAAGCCGTCGCAAACATCTCGCTGAGCACGAAAGCCGGTGAAGTAATTGCCATCATCGGACCCAACGGCGCGGGTAAATCTACTTTGCTGCGCGCGTTGAACGGAAGAGTCTTGCCGGCTGGCGGTGAAGTCTTGCTTGATGGAAAGCCTTTGCGCGGTTACGCGCGGCGAGTGCTCGCTCGGCACATCGCGGTCGTTGCGCAGGAGGCGGAGCTGCGATTCCCCGTCACGGTAATGGAGTTCGTGATCGGTGGACGCTATGCATGGTCGAGCCCGTGGGGCTGGGAGAGCGAACACGATGTCAAAATCGCGCGCGAGATTCTGCGTGAAACTGAACTGGATGAGTTTGAAGCCCGCTTAATGAATGAAATGTCTGGCGGCGAGCGGCAACGCGCGGTGCTGGCGCGAGCGCTGGCGACCGAGGCAAGGGTGTTTCTCCTCGACGAGCCGACGGCAAATTTGGACCTGGCTCACCAGGCGACGATGCTACGCCTGGTGCGAAGGCGTTGCGACGATCGCGAAAGCGCGGCCGTGGTTGTGACACACGAGGTAAATCTCGCGGCAGAATTCGCCGATCGAGTGATGCTGTTGAAAGATGGTCAGATGATTGCGATGGGAGCAAATCGAGAAGTTCTGACTTCGGAATTATTGAGAAGAGTTTTCGATTTGCAAGTTCTCGTGGATGCGCATCCGATCACGGGTGCGCCACGAATTACACCGGTGCATAGCGTTGTTCCCTCTCCCTCTGGGAGAGGGTTAGGGTGAGGGCCAAGCGACGAAAACCAAAAGACTTCTTTCTCCTTTCTTATCGAGGGGACAGGAAAAAGGATGGAGAGAGTTTTCTTTCTTGTTACTCAGCTACGCCCTCACCCCAACCCTCTCCCAAAGGGAGAGGGCGTAAGGTGATGCACAGACGGACGCCTGTCTGTGCCGACATTAACCGTTGGGCGGCGAAATAGGGAAGGCGGTGCAAAGCCGCCACTGCCCGCGCAACTGTAAGCGGCGACGATTCTCCGCAAGCTTGGCCACTGCGCTAGCAGCGTGGGAAGGCGCGGAGAGTTGGCGATTCAAGCAGCACAAACTTCTCGTGCTGCAGGATCACAGCCGCGAGTCAGGAAACCTGCGCGCCGTTCATTTTCAGCTCGTACTGCGACGGGCAGGAGAAGCTAAGATGAAAAAGAATCGAATACTTTGGAAGCTATCAAGTCATCGGCCGAGTCAAATAACCGTAGAGGAGCCAGAGCAGTTATTCCTCTGTGTCCCTTTGCGAAAACCTCTGCGCCCTTTGCGTTTAGAAAGAAACCTTCGCAATCCTACCGCCTGGCTCATCAAGCTATCCGCGCTGGTCATCACTTTGATTTTTTCCTCCCCCGCTTTCTCACAATCGCGCGCGACAATCTCCGGTCACGTTAAAGACCCGCGCGGAGCCAATGTCGCCAGCGCCGAAGTGCAACTGCGATCGCGCAGCGGTATCCACTTGTCCGCTACAACTGACGACAACGGTGCTTACTCATTAACAAATCTTGCGGCGGGCGATTACGTGGTGGAAGTGAAAGCGAAGGGTTTTGCGACCTTCACTTCAAATGAACTCAGCGTCACGCGCGGACAATCGTTGACAACTGACGTTCAGCTTTCAGTCGAAGCGGTCAGCGAAAACGTAGTCATCACCGCCACGGGAACGGCGCAGCGCGCAGATGAGATTTCCAAAGCCGTCACCGTACTCGACGATCAATCAATAGAAGCAAAGCGCGAAATTAGCTTGGCCGAGAGCCTGCGCGGTATCCCAGGTGTCCGCGTGCAACAACAGGGTTCGCCCGGCGCGCTCACCACGATCCGGCTGCGAGGTCAACGAAACTTTGACACGGCGATCCTGCTCGACGGTTTACGCGTGCGCGATGCTTCGGACATTAACGGCTCGGCGGTTTCGTTCATCGCAGATCTATTGCCTGCCGATCTAGATCGAGTAGAAGTACTGCGCGGATCGGGTTCTTCGATTTATGGTACCAACGCGATTGGCGGAGTCATCAATCTCGTCCCGGCGACTGGCGCGGGTGATTCGCATTTCGAATTTGGTTTCGACGGCGGCAGTCTCGCGCTGTTTCGTGAACGTATCAGAGGCTCGGGCGGATTGGGTAAGCGATCCGGTTACAGCTTCGGGATCTCGCGCGCAGATGTGCGGCGCGGCGTCGATGGAAACGACGAGTATGGAAACACCGTCGGCGCGGGCCGATGGCAGTTCAATGTAAAGCCGACGATCACGATCGGCGCTAACTTCTACGGCACGATCTCGAACGCGCGCGTTAACGATAGCCCCTTTGCGTTGTCCGCGGCTTTCACCGGCAGTTCACAGTATCCACGCGCGGTTGAGGGATCGACTTTCCACAGTGACATTAACAATCCCGACAAAGGTCGGCGCAATCGTATGCTGGTTGGTTCGGTAAGGCTATCGCAGCAAGTAAACGATAAGCTTTCTTATTCGATTGCCTATCAGCACGTCGGCACGCGCCGTCGTAACTACAACGGCCCGGGGATCGATCCAAAGTTTGCGGCCTTCTATCCGTTCGGAGATTTCGCCTTCATGAGCGTCAACAACGGCGGAACCGACACGCTCGACTTGCGGACGAACTTGAGACTGGGCCGTCGCAATCTCGCGACCGGCGGTTTTGAATACGAACACGAATCGATCTTTCAATCATCGATTCCGTCGTTCAGCTCGGTCAACAACACTACCGACCGGCAGCGGACGCTGGCAGTATTCGGACAAGATCAAATCTTTCTGTTAGATAACCGCTTGCAAATCTCAGTCGG
>QHXE01000156.1:3445-7746 GCA_003222835.1 Acidobacteriota bacterium
CGGGTGGCGCACGATCGCGCGCGTCTGGGCGCGACCTATTTCTACACGCATTTACAGCGCGTGATCGCGTTCAAAAGTTTTGCGGTCGATCCGCTGGGACTGGGACGCTTCAGCGGCTACGTCAATCAACCAGGAGGAATTTCAAGAGGTATTGAAACCTATCTCGAAGCAGCGCCCTGGCGAAATGCTGACTGGCGGGCGTCATATACTTATACCAATAGCGATCGCTTTGTGCCGGCTCGCGGCTTGCAATCTGAGTACGTCATTCCAAAACATCTTTTTGGAATGACGCTGAATCAGCGTTACCGCGCATTCCTGATCAGTTTCGATCTGAATCGCACCGGCGCCTACCTCGCGCCAGTGTTCGAGAACGACTTTCCATATCGCACGGCCGAGCTGACTTTCCCCGGATACACCAAGGCCGATCTTTTCGGAAGTTACGAACGAAGAGTTTCAGAAACGATTACGATCACTTTCTTTGGCGGCGCGGACAATCTCTTTGACGCCAAGTATTTCGAGAACGGTTTTCGGGCCCCGGGAATTATGGGGCGGGGCGGAGTTGATTTGCGATTCAGATGACAGGGACTTCCTTCGGAAGACTCTCGGAAATGATTCTCTCTGTATGAACTCGGCGCCCTCTGCGTCCCTGCGGTGAATTCTCCTGCAAAAGGAACTCACCGCGGAGACGCAGAGCCCGCAGACGACACGCAGAGATTTTTAACTACTTGCGAACCAGGAGCGAAAAGGTTCTTATCAGCTTTCGCTTCCGCCCAACACTCCGCCGGCGAGGAAAATAACTCCCAGCAGAATGTGGATGATGTGATCCATTTTGCCCAGCATGAGCAGTGTGCCGACATTGAACATATGCTCAGGCCCCGTGCCCAAAAACCAGCCGCACACTCCCAGCAGCAGGTACACCAGACCGAAGATTATGCAAAATCCCCTCGCCGCGCCCGCCGATCCCGCAAAACCGAAGTAGAGAGCGAGGGCGCCAGAGACGATATGCACCAAATTGTGGGCCGGGTTGAGATGCGCACCCAGCAAAGTAGGCGCGACGAAGCCAGCGACGCCAACGATCACAAAAACAACACCCAGGATCTTACAAACTGTCTTTGCCATGACTATTCCTTTTCCTCCTGTGAAAACCAGTCAAAGCCGTTTGCGGACGAGCATCCAAAAAGCTATGCCGCCGCGCATCGAATCGCGAGGTGTTCGGAAAACGCGCGGATTGTACTAACCCTTGCACGCACAGTCAAAGTTTTTTCTTGAGGCGATATGGTTCGGGACTCGCGATTGCTCTCTCGCCGCGAGCATTAGATCATGTCAACTAGCGATTTCGCATTCTTCACCGCGTGACCTTTGGATCGTTTGATCGTTGTTAAAGTAGGCCTATGCTATAGAATGAGTTCGTGCGTGTTGTCGAGTTTCATCGTTACTTGGACTATGACAACAGCTTGCGAGTAGAATTCGAGCTGGAGCATGGACAGGTTCTCAAATTTATCGTGCAACTGGAAAGTAGATTTGCTGAAGGCGCGGCATTCGTGGCGGTGATACGCTATGACACTGCGCATGGCTTTGCGCACTGTGATCGGCTTCATCCGTATGAACCAACGACTAAATCCACGATGGCGACACAGGATTACAATCAGGCGCTGACTTTCGCCATAGGAGATTTGGTTAGTAATTGGAGTGCTTATCGAAAGAGGTACGAAGAATGGCTCAGACGAAAATAGATTCTCCAACCAACGTCGTGGAACGCAATATTCTGTTAACCGGAAAGATCATGCAATTCCTGATGGACGAGCCGCGAATATTCGATTCCCTTCCGGAAGACTTTGAGTTGGTGATTCTGCCTGACGATGACCCAGCCATCCGTCAGTACAACTTGGAATTGCTTGACAGCTACGCAAGTGAAGACAAGCCGATCGTATTTGCTCGCATCAAAGCGCATCCCGACAATCTTCAAGCGTACGGTAAGCCAAAGATCTTTGTTCCTCTGCCCATCGCCGCGTAGGAAGTCATTCGGTAAGCAGGGATTGCCGTTATGCATCAATCAATGCTTTCAGCTTCATCGCATTCCTAACTGCGTGACCGGTCGGATCGTTGTTGAAATAGAAGTAGACGGCCTTTAAGTCTTTCCCCCATTCCTTGGTTCGTCGCGCCCATTTCTTCAAAGTCTGAGGCGGATATGAGCCTGCGTATGCTGCCTGGGTCGGACCGTGCAAGCGGATGTAGGTGAAGGCGGCAGTGATCTCCAGCGGCGATTCCTTGCCGGCGAGATCGTAGATGCAAAAGGCGGCGTTATGCTTCTTGAGCAGGTCGTAGACTTTCTTGGTGTGCCAGCTTTGATCGCGAAACTCGAAAACGTAACGATGTCGCGACGGCAGGGCATCAAGAAAGTCGGCCAGGCGATCCGGGTCACAACCCCAGTGTGGCGGCAGTTGAAAGAGAATCGGGCCTAACTTGTCTTCGAGCTTCTCAGCTCGGGTAAAGAATTTCTTCGTCGAAGTCTTTGGCGCCTTCAGCTTTTTCATGTGCGTGATGAAGCGGCTGCCTTTGACGGCGAAAGTGAATTTTTGCGGAACGGTTTCACGCCACGTCTTTAGAGTCTTGAAAGACGGCAGGCGATAGAAGGTATTGTTGATTTCCACGGTGTCAAAGTGTTCGGCATAGAACGAAAGCATCTCTTTGTCCGGCAAGTCTTCGGGATAGAATGGTCCGAGCCAATGTTTGTAATTCCATCCTGAAGTGCCGATGTAAACCTTGCCGCTCATGGGAACATGTCGGACCTTATTATATGAAAACAACCTAATATAGCGCGTAATCTTGGCAGAGTCTTTGCGGCGCTGCTGCTATCTTTCTTACAATGTACTTTGAGATCGTTGGATCGATTCGCGAAACGCAAACTATTGCGACAGGCAGCGGTGTTCGCGCGCGACGATGGTTAAATCAAAGATACGGCAAGCATCGTTGGCGTAAGATGAAGGGCGTTGCCACCGTGAAGCTGAAAGGTGGTAAGATGCGCGTCGCAGAAGTTCATTGGTATGAAGCTCACGGATTAGGAAAAAGGGAATTCAAGTTAAAGCTTCCGTTTCTGGACTGAGAAGGCATGAAGAACAGCAACAAGACCGCCCGCTTTGTCGTTTGCATCGATAACAAAGGTTACGAGGCATCTCTGCAAATTGGAAAACTCTATTCAGCCATTCCTGACGACGAAGCTTCCGAGTATGGGCTGCTACGCGTGATTGACGAAGAGGGCGAAGATTACGGTTATCCAGCCGAAAGATTCTTTCCCGTTGAAATTCCTCCCGCATTGGAGCGCGCGCTGCATGCAGCCAGAAGATAAAGCAGGGATCGTTTGTCCAGCGTTCTTACTGCGCTTTCCAAATCAAGTTCAAAGATGGATCTCCTTTCCCAACTCAACGAACAGCAACGCGCAGCAGTCACCTCCGCTGACGGGCCGCTGTTAATTCTGGCGGGCGCCGGCTCAGGCAAGACGCGGGTTATCGCGCATCGCATTGCGTATCTCATTGCCGAACGTGGCATCTGGCCGCGCAACATTCTCGCGGTCACTTTCACCAACAAAGCCGCCGAAGAGATGCGCAACCGCGTCAATAAAATTCTCGCAGGGCTGGAATTGGGCAGCGTGCCGCTGATTTCAACTTTTCACAGTTTGTGCGTGCGCGTTCTGCGGCGTGACATTGAGGCTTTGAATGCGGGCTACTCGCGTTCTTTCACGATCTATGACCAGGACGACACGGTGCGGCTGACCAGAAACTGTCTTCGCGATCTTGGTCTCGACGATAAGCAACTGGCGCCGCGTTCGGTGCAGGCTGCCATCAGCGCCGCCAAAAATCGGGGCGAGGATGCGGAGAGTTATACCGCGCGCGCTCAGTTCATCGACGAGCGTCGGGCTTCGATTGCGCGCGTGTTTCAGCTTTATGAAGAGCGTCTGCATAAAAACAACGCCTTGGATTTTGACGATTTGCTGATCAAGGCGGTGCGGTTGCTCCGGGATGTTCCGGAGGTGCGCGAAAGGTACAACGATCGCTTTCGCTATCTGCTGGTCGACGAATATCAGGACACTAACCAGCTTCAGTTTGCTTTGATTCGTTTGCTGACTGAGTGGCAGCAGAATATCTGTGTAGTTGGGGATCCCGATCAATCAATTTATCGCTGGCGTGGCGCCGACATTAAGAACATCCTGAAGTTCGAAGAGCACTTCCCGTCGGCGAAAGTAATCCGCCTCGAAGAAAATTATCGGTCGACGCAGAACATTCTCGATGTTGCCAGTGGCGTGA
>QHXE01000157.1 GCA_003222835.1 Acidobacteriota bacterium
AAGGAGTGACCCCCGAAAGCTTTCGGGGCCGTTCCTTGAGTAGAGCCGAGTTCATTGCATCGTTCTCTGTGCGACTCTCGCATAAATTCCAGAAGTTCTTTTCCCGTGACGCGGCTGAAAGTCTGTGGGAACACGCTTGTCGCTGGACGCATCCAGTGAGTGCCCGGCGGATTCTGGCGACGATTGATCGAGCTGAACTAGAAAGGCTGCGCGAGCGGTATCCGTACCGGCCGAATGCGCGAAGAATCAACGCCTATGAAGACGCAGCGTACTGGATCGGCGTCAACGTGAAGCGCGTGCAGGACCTTTGGCTCGATCGCTCGGCTCCGCTTCAAATTCTCGATCTCGGATGCGGCCCCGGTTACTTTCTCTACCTCAGTCAGCTTTTCGGTCACGAAGGACTCGGGCTCGATCCTGGCGACGAACCGTTCTTTCGCGGCACCACCGAGTTCTTCGGCGTGCGCCGTGTCATTGCGCGAATCCATCCGCAAACACCGCTACCTGATCTTGGAAAGAAGTTTGATCTCGTCACCGGCCACCGTGTCTGTTTCCATCGCATCGCACGCAGTGAAAACGGAGAATGGCTCGAGTGGTCGCCCGCCGATTGGAAATTTTTCATCACCGATATTCGGACACGATTCCTCAAGCCTGATGGACGACTCCTTTTGGAATTCAATCGAAGACAGGACGGCTCTTCATTTTTTACTCCGGAACTACGCGCTTTTTTTCAGTCACAAGGCGCACGCATCTTTCGTTGGAAAGCGCTGCTCGCGGCGGATGCAAATCAGCGTCCGCGTTTCAACAACAAGTAGGGGCGATTGACCTCAATCGCCGGTAAAAGTCGTAGCTGCCTCATTACATCTAAGCGCTGTTATTTCATTTCACGTGGCTGGCTTCGTCCCATTGGATGGCTGCGCGAAGCAGCTCAGTCAAGGAGGTCACTCCGAATTTTTCTTTCGCGCGAGCGCAGTAGGCTTGAACAGTTTTGAGGCTTAGATGCAGATCTCCCGCGATCTGCGACGTCGTGCGGCCCTGGCCGAGCAACCGAAAAATTTCCAGTTCGCGGTCGCTCAGACGTTCGACCGGCGACCTGGCCACTGGTTCGCCTGCCGAGCCAAGTCTCCGGGCCATTTTGTTAACAATTCTTTCACTGATATAAACGCCACCTCCAAGCACGCGCCGGATGGAGGCTAGCACACTGCTGCTTGTCTCGTGCTTCATGACGTAGCCTCGCGCGCCCACGCGCAGCGCGCGTTCGGCATATAAGCCTTCGTCATGCATGGAAAGAACGATTAACCCAACTTGCGGGAACTGCGCTGCCAACTGTTTGACCAATTCCAAGCCTGATTCGTTTTCGAGAGAAATATCTATGAGAGCGACATCGGGCTGCGTCTTTATTATCCGGTCGATCGCCTGGGCGGAATTCTTTGCCTCACCGCAAACGACGAGATCATCCTGCCCATTGATGAGATTTGTGAGCCCCTCGCGAACAAGCGGATGATCATCGACTACGAAAACGCGACTCTTGCGTGCGACCGGTCTGGAAGGGCTGGTATTCATCAGGTGCGGGCAAAAATCATTGCGACTCAACATACTTTACGCGGCATGTCGCAATCGTCCCTTTCTCGGCATTTGGCCGAACATCGAACGTTCCACCGCTCAATGCCGCGCCATGACGCATCAAATTAAGCCCAAGTCCTTCGGGTCGCGGCTTGGCAGGAAATCCAACTCCATCATCAATAATGGAAAGACAAAGTTCGGGGCCAGCCATTGCAAGTCGAATATCGATCTGCTTGGCGGCGGCATGTTTGACCGAGTTTGTCACAGCCTCCTGCGCAATTTGAAAGAGTTGGTTCGCAACGGTGGAATCATGGATACGAATTGACTCGTCGCTATCCAGAACGCAGTTAATTCCAAATCGTTCCGTGACGGTTTCAGCCAGATTCTGCAATGCTACGACTAACCCTTCGGCCTCAAGTTCCGGCGAGAAGAACCCGCGGGCAAGGTTCCGGGTAAGATCGATCCCTTCTTCAACGTAGCGCACCAGTTTCTCTGCTTCGGCCGTTTCCGTTGCCGACCGTGCGGCGAGTTTCTCCTTCAATACCTGAGCCGCGAGAGCCGTGCCGGTAAGGTGCTGTCCCAGCCTATCGTGCAGATCGTGGCCCAACCGCCGCCGCTCGTGATCCGCAACTCGTGCGATCTCTTGATCGAGCCGTCGCCGCTCAGTCATTTCGCGTTCCAGCGCGCTCGTCCGTTCCTTGACGCGTCGGTCGAGTTCGCAAACGAGCGTTCGTAGCTTCGCCAGCACACCTGCAAAAAGCACGTAGGACGCGAAAGCCGTTGCAATGTTCCAGATTCCGAGAGCTGGGATTCCAGACGCAAGATCTGAAAATACCCATGCTATGATGCACACGACAGCTATCGCGATACTCAAGGCGAAGTTGCCAAACCATGCCGCCAGGGAAATAGGTAGAAGATAAAAGAGAAGCAGCGAGCGCTCGTATCCCGTCAAATAATCGGCATATCCAATGAGGCCGGCGAAAATGAGGCAGGCGAGCATCAAAGCCATACGGGAAAATTTGAGCTGACGAAAATCCCGCAGGCTGGCTGTTACCCCGTCAAAGGCGATTCGGCGCACAATTTTATCAACCTCTGCTCGTTTACTTTTAACCGGCGCGTCCGCGTTTCAAGCAGATTTGAAAATTGTAGGGCAGGCGCACCGCCTGCCGTCGCTTGGCAACCGGAGCGGTCACCCTGCAATGACTCTCCCGCGTCACAGTTTCCAATCTGAGCAGTCCCAGCCGAGCATCTGCTCAACTTTTGCGATGTCTTCCGCGAATAGGTTGTAAAGGAAAATTCGCTCCTCCCAATTCATCGCGCGCTGGTATGGCACAATGTTTCTGTCTTTGCTGCGCACCCAGCGCATTGGTTTTCGTCCAAGAAAGAAAAAGATGGATGCGAGGGTTTCCCGCTGGTTGTTCTTGAACTCTTCGAACTTCACGATCTTCATTTGTTCGCGCGGAAAAAATTTAAGGAAACGCTCAAGTTGTTGTCCGTAAAATCCGCGATCTACATAAGCAAAACGGCGCGCTTCAGTCGGAGGCGCACCAGAGATGCGCGATTGCTCTTCGCGAACTGCATCGAAAAAATCCAACGGCTCGCGACCTCTGAATCGTTGCATGTTCCAGTGCGCAAAGGCTCGCTCAACCGGATTTCGCAGAATCATGAGCAGTTTGATCTGCGGGTTGTATTTCCAGATCCGTTCCGCCGCTGGCTCGTAGTAGATGTAACTCGGCGTGCAATCACCGGCGATGGTCGAGCGAGCCAGCGGCGGATAATGTTTGTGCAACTGCTCGTAATCAGCCCCGGAAACGAACAGCGCGTCATTGTCGAAAAAATGTATTTCCTGTTGGTCGCCCATGGCGATATCAGGGTGCCTGCTTAAAAAATAATGCAAAGCCGTCGTGCCGGATTTTTGGGCACCGGCTACAACGAAATCCAGGCGCTCAATTCT
>QHXE01000158.1 GCA_003222835.1 Acidobacteriota bacterium
CCGGCCGCGTCCTGATCAACACATTAAGTCACGATCCGTTTGCTCCCTTCGGTGGGTTCAAACAATCGGGGATCGGTCGGGAAGGCGGGATCTTCGGGCTGCAGGAGTACCTGGAACCCAAAGCGATCATCGGCTAACCCGAGGAATGTCCTGACAGCGCGATTGCTTCCAGACGAAATGCCAGCGAGAGAAAAAAATGACCGTCCACGTGCCAGACCGTTTCAAAGCCGCGAACGCCTTTTGGATAGGGCTCGGTAAGATCGGACTTACGCCAGCAGCGGTGCTGAGCCAAGCTCGCTTGCCACTGACTGTTTACGACGGCAAGAAGAACCTCGTCACAACGGCGCAGTTCTTCGCACTCTGGCGTGCCGTGGGCGAGGTCTCCGGTGATCCGGCCGCGGGCCTAAAAATCGCCACCCAGATCGACGTTGGCAATCGGCCACCGTCAACTATGGCGGCCTATTATGCCCGTGACTACCGGGATGCCCTCACCCGCCTTGCTCGCTTCAAGCAACTGTGTTCGCCCGAGGAACTGCAAATCAAGGTGAGCAAGGACGAGTGCGTGATCGAGCCTGTGTGGCTCCACGCGCAGGAAGAAACGCCGCCTTTGTTGACAGACGCCGCCTTCGTCTCCTTCGTTGAACTTGGTCGCCGCGGCACAGGGCATTTGGTGACGGCGAAAAGGGTCGAGCTGAAGCGCAGCGCGGAGGCGACCGGCTTCCACGAAGCCTATTTCAAGGGCCCGATCACGTTCGGAGCGCGACGGAATGCGCTCGTCCTGCACGCGACCGATCTCGATCGGCCGTTCCTTACCTACAACGCCGAGTTGCTTGACATGTTGAATCCGCCGCTCGAACGCGCGCTTGAAGAGCGCCGTGCGCAAAGTTCGATCAGTGAGCAGCGAGCTCGGGTTGAGCGATCGGACCTTGCAGCGTCGAATCATCGATGACGGCGCAACCTTCCGGCAGTTGCTTCTTGAGGTGCGGCAGGAACTGGCGCACGAGTACCTCAACCGCCCGGGGATGGATGTCACGGAAGTGGCATTTCTGCTCGGCTACGAGGATTCGAATTCTTTCTATCGAGCTTTCCGAACGTGGGAGGGGACGACACCCTCCCAGTTGAGGGCAGCGCTCCGACGATCTGAAACCAGGCAATAAGTGCAAAGAAGAAAGGCAGGAATTTATGAACAAAGTTTGGTTAGTCACCGGCAGCGCGAGCGGTTTGGGCCGAAACATTGCAGAGGCCGTACTCGAATCCGGCGATCGACTCGTCGCCACAGCACGCGACACGAAGCAACTTGATGACTTGGTAAAAAATACGGCGGCCGCGTTCGCGCGGTTCCTCTGGACGTGACAGATGAAAGGGCCGCTCAGGCGGCCGTGCAGACGGCGGTTGCCGCATTTGGTCGTCTCGACGTTGTCGTGAATAACGCCGGGTACGGCGATATCGCGCCGTTCGAGCAGTTGAGCGCGGAGAGATTCAAGGCGGTGATGGATACCAACTTCTACGGTGTGGTTAACGTCACCCGCGCGGCCGTACCGCTCATGCGCGAGCAAAGGAGCGGCTGCATCCTCCAGATATCATCGGTCGGCGGCCGCCTGACTCGGCCCGGCAGCACGCCGTACCATGCAGCGAAATGGGCTGTCGGAGGCTTCACGGAATCTCTTGCCCAGGAGCTGTCCCCGTTCGGCGTGAAGGTGTGCGCCCTTGAACCCGGTGGCATGCGGACGAATTGGGGCGCCCGCGCTAATCAGGACACGCCGGAACTGCTCCCGGACTATGAACCCTCCGTCGGGGCCGTTGCCAAGGCCTTGAAATCGTATTGGGGGAAAGAGATCAGTGATCCCGCCACGGTAGCTCAGGTTGTGCTTCGTCTGGCGTCCAGTGACCATCTTCCGGCGCACCTCTTGATCGGTAGCGACGCGGTTCGCTTCGCCGCCGAAGCCGAGAAAACGCGGGCAGCCGAGGGCGCACAGTGGCGGGACGTGAGCCTTTCGACAGACGTGGCGTCTGCCACGGCATTACCGGCCATGCGCTTTTGAGGGCTGCTGCCTCGCGACGGCGAGTAAACGGAGTGATGATTTCGCCAGCGCCTCGGAGCCGCGGCTGATGGCTTCAGTGACGGCGATCTGGCGCCCTGGGTCGATTATGGCTACCTCGCAACGTCCTATGGAATCACCTTGATCAGCCACGAGGGTCTGTCGCGCGGCTCAGAAGGACTTCCCGACGTGGTCCTTACTTGTGGGCGGACCTTCGCCCGCGGTTATCAGCTTCAGCAGCCCAGTGCGCAGAGGCATCGCGGCCTGACGGCTGACGGCCTCGCTATCCGCGCCGTCGGGAGTTCGCAAGTGTCCGGTATCGGGAAAATCGGACCCTGGCCGCGATCGCCAGATAATGGCCGAACGCAGCCCTCGCGGCCGATCCCTGCGCCAGAGCGGCGCCATATTAAGCGTCTGCCTCCGCTGAGGGATCGAGCGGCCCAACTGCCCACTCTCCGCATCTTGGGGGTGGGAGGAGGGAGAAAATTTCGAATTCATCGCGACCCTGCAATCATCCGGCCGATGGGGTAAAACGTAAGCTCAGTCCGTCTAAATTGACCGCCCACCATTCCGACGCGGCGCCTCCAAGACGGCCGTAACCGAACGCAGCGAGAGGGCGCGCATGACCTATGTCTAAGAATAAGACGCCAAAGCTTGTCGTTGGCATCGTTGCATCGTTCATAGGTCTCGCCGGCGTGATCATTTTTCTGCTGGCAACACAGATTGTGAGCGTCCAGATAGGAATCCTGATGCTTGTTATGTCGGTGGGAATGCATCTCGGATTCGGAATTCTGATAGCTGTCTATCGCTTGATTGGTAAGTTGGAATGAGCGAAGGCTGCCTTCTGTGGCACCCTCGACACTGCGGGCGGGACACGACGGGCGTGCTGTACAAAGGGCCCTTGACGCCATCCAAGAAAGCGAGTCGCCCGCCTCGTTCGGCAGGCACTCTGCATCAATCTGGGCAGTATTTTCGCAGCGCTCAGTGTCTGCCCTTGGGAAATCTGTCGGCCGAGCTCGAGTGTCCGTAGTTGGTCCGAAATCGGCCACCTGCGACCGCAATCTACTAAGGCTCCCGCCGCACTTCCCTGGCGGACTTATCAAATCGCAGGCCGAGGAATGCGGCGTGCCGCAGCCGGTTATCGGCCGTCCATTCTACGAATCTGATCTGCGCCACGAGCTGCGGCTTTGTCCAGTGCATCTCCTGCATCTGATCAGCCGTGATGCCCCCGCCCCATCGCCCGACATGCGTGTCCGGAAGATTGGCAAATGGGCACTCTTGAACCTGCAGCGGTTTCAGCTTGCCGAGAACTTCGCGGCGAACGTGTGGAACGAGGCCCGCTCGCACCTTTCCGGCGTAGCGTAACTCTTCGCCCTCGTAGAATCCGACCAGCAACGCATCCAGACCGTTTGCGCCATCGGGCCGATAGCCGGCGATCACAAATTCCTGCTGCCGTTCGAGCTTCAATTTCAGCCACTCGTTGGAACGCTCTCCAGGCTGATAGGTAGAGTCTTTGCGTTTGGCGATCACACCCTCAACGCCCGCGGCTCGAAGAGCCTTCACGATATCGGCAGCGCTGCCGGGCAGGTCCTGCGACAAGCGCAGCACCGCGTTGGTCCTTACGACCGCGGCCAACCGCGCCCGCCGGACCTCCAGGCGCTCGGCCGTCAAGTCCTGCCCGTCCGCATAGAGCACATCGAAGGCGTAAAACACGATCTGGTGCTTTGGGTGCGAGCTTCGGTGCTGCAGGGCCTGGAAGGACGGACGACCGTCCTCGCCGAGCGCGACGATCTCCCCGTCGAGCACGATCTCGTTGATCTTCTGGCGCCGCCCCGCGGCAGCAATGCCGGGGTACATCGCGCTCAAGTCCTTGTCGTTCCGGGAGCGAATTTGAACATCCTCGTCCTCCTTGATCAGCATCGCGCGATAGCCGTCCCATTTCAGCTCGTAGAGCCACTCATCCCCCTCGGGCAGCTTCTTGACGGGGAGCGCTGCCATCGGCGTGACGAATGCCGGGGCTTTTCGCGGCTTCGGGGTCAATGGCGTCTCGCGCGCAGACGGCGCCCTCGAATCTTCTCGATCTGCCGTCCCTGCCGCCGGATGGTCTCGTGCAGCTCGTCGACCTCGCCGCGCTCCAACAGGTAGGCGAGAACCTTGAGTACCCCTCTGGCGCCGCTGTAGAAGGCCAGCTGAGTGATCACTACGTCGCGCTTGCCGCCGCTACCCGCCATGATTGAAGTCCGCTTGTAGATCGCCCAGAGCCGCCGAAGCGAAAGGGAGGTAGCCATCGTCTCGACTCCGATCGGGCCAACCGGGCCCTCCGGAACGCCCGAGGTGAACCCTCACCTCTTCAGGCGAAGCCGTCCCGTGAAATCCCGCTTGCCGATCTGCACACCCTTCCAGCGCAGAATGTCGTAGGTCGTCGTCGCATGGAAGTAGAAGTTGGGCTGGGAGAAGGAGAGGAGAAAGTCCTCGGCGGTGAAGTCGAGCTGCCGAGCGCCGAAGGCGAACCGCATGTCCCGACCGACGAAGCCGTCGACCTCCGAGGGTTCGATCTCTTCGAGCGCGGCGAGCGTCTCCGTGATCCGTGCCTTGAGCGCCGTGAAGGTCTCCGGAGGCGGCGTCATGTCCGGAGAGAAGACGCCGCGCCGCACGCCTTCGATCGCACCGAGCGAGTGCACCGCCGTCGACTTCACCTGGTAGGCAAAGGGCAGCATGTCGGGAGCCAAGCGTGCCTGAATGATGTCGTCGGGGTTGATGCTCTTCTCGACGCAGAAGGCCTCCGCCTTGACCAGGAGACCCGAAAGCGACCCGAGGATCTGCTGATAGGAGGGGATCGTGGCGGCATAAAGCGAGAAGGCCATGGGGTTCTCCGGACGCGCGGTGCGGCCGGCCGATCTTAGT
>QHXE01000159.1 GCA_003222835.1 Acidobacteriota bacterium
TCGAAATCGTGCAGCAACTGGCCCAAGCTTTTGAAAGATATCAGGATCCGGTAACCGGGCTCTGGTATCAAGTAGTAGACAAAGGCAGGCTCGAAGGCAACTGGCTCGAAACGTCCAGCTCCAGCATGTACAGCTACATGATGTGGATGGGAGTCAAGCGTGGATACCTGCCCAAGCGTTACGAAGCAGTGGCGCAGAAGGGTTACCACGGTGTGCTTACGAAGCTTTCGATCGGCGCCGACGGCCTGACTCATCTCAGAGATATCTGCGAAGGAACCAACGTCAGCGATCTCGCTTATTACTTTGCGCGCAAGCGTAATGAGAATGACTTTCACGGTCTCGGCGCTTTCCTGATTATGAACGAACAGATAGGAGCGGCGAGTGTGGGTTACAAGCCAAAGCCTTTGAGTTGGAAGGGCAATTAGTATGACGAGCCCGGAAGGTGAGAATGCCTATTGAAGTCTAGTTTCTCTTTTATTCATCGCGTTTCGTGTGGTTTCGTGGATCGAGTTTTCGGCGAGGGAGAACGATCCACGAAATTACACGAAAACCAAAAGAAATGAGCTATTCACGACGCGATTTCATTGTCAGCGCAATCGCCGCTCCGCTGTTGGTCTCGACTCTCCGAACCGCGAAAGCCGCTGGAGAAGTCATCACCTTCAAGAGTCCAAATGGACAAGTCCAATTCATTCTTTTCGCCGCCGGACCGCAGTTGCGTTATCGCGTAACCCGAGCGAATCAGATCGTCGTTGACTTGTCATCGTTGGGCATCCTCGTCGATGGCGTCGACCTTTGTCGCGACCGCACGATTACCAACATCGAGCGCTACCGCGTCTTCGAAAAATATCCGGCGCGCGGGGTCCACTCGACTGCGACCGATAATTGTAACGGCGCAAGAATTTCGATGCGGCACAATGCGAGCAAAACGGACTATGTGCTCGATGTGCGCGCCTACAACGATGGGATCGCGTTTCGCTTTGTCGTTCCGGGCAGCGGCTCGCGCGTGCCTGATGAAGCTACTGCTTTCACGATTCCCGCGGGCAGCACTGTTTGGTTTCACGATTTCGAAGGCCATTACGAAGGCATTCATAAAAAGAAAGATATTGGCGAGGTAAAAGATGGCGACTGGGCTGCGCCGCCTCTGACGATCAAGTTGCCAAATCGTGCAGGCTATGCCGCGATCACCGAAGGCGCTTTGATCAATTATGCCGGCATGGGTCTGCTGGCGGATGGCCAGCGCGGCTTTAGAGCCCTGCTGGGTCACGCGCTGCCGATTAGTCACCCGTTTGATCTCCGCTATGGCAAAGATGAGGCGAAGCGACTGTCGAAACCCGCCGCCATCGAAGGAACGATCACCACGCCGTGGCGGGTCGTGATGATTGGCCCGGACCTCAACACGCTGGTTAACTGCGACATTGTCAACAGCGTATCGCCGGCGCCTGACAAAACGATTTTCCCTCAAGGACTGCATACTGATTGGGTCAAACCTGGACGAGCGGTGTGGAGATATCTTGACGGAGGCGAGAATACCTTCGATGGTATGAAAGAATTCTCGCGTCTCGCCGGCCAGTTAGGATTTGAATACAACGTGGTCGAAGGCTTCTGGCAACGTTGGCCGGAATCACAGATGCGCGAGTTAGCTGATTATTCGCGGCAGCAGAACGTCGGCCTCTGGTTTTGGAAACATCGAAGGGATTTAGGTACAGCGGAAGCGCGAGAAAACTTTTTCAGTTTACTGAGCCGTGTCGGCGTGGTCGGCGCGAAGATTGATTTCTTCGATCATGAAGCGAAAGAGATCATCGATTTGTACCAGTCATTACTGCGCATATCGGCGCAGCACAAGATCATGGTCGAGTTTCACGGCGCTAACAAGCCCGCGGGAGAATCACGCATGTGGCCCAACGAGCTAACGCGTGAAGCGATTCGGGGGCTTGAATATCGCAGCATGAGCCTGCGCTCGAAGCACAACACTACGCTGCCGTTCACACGCTTTCTCGCCGGCCACGCCGATTACACTCCCGTGCATTTCGGCGAACGGCGCAGAGAAACTTCGTGGGCGCATCAAATCGCAACCGCGATTGTCTTCACGTCGCCGCTGATGATTTATGGCGCGCATCCGCGACACATTCTGGACAATCCGGCGGCCGAAGTTATTAAGGCGATCCCCAGCGTTTGGGATGAGACAATCGTTCTGGCACCGTCCGAGATCGGCGAGCTTGCCGTCTTTGCTCGACGCAGCGGCGATGTCTGGTTTCTTGGAGTAATCAACGGGCTAACCGGGAGAACGATTCGCGTGCCGGTTGGTTTTCTCGGGCGAGGAAAATATCAGGCGACTCTGGTTCGCGATCAGCAGGATGAGCCAGCGGCTGTGAAGATCGAAAACTTATCTGTCAGTAGCAAGGACAGATTAACGATCAGGATGCGCGCAGGCGGCGGATTTGTTGGAAGGTTTGCGCGCTGATTGAGGACAAGAAAAGCTCCGTAGGAGCCGAAGGTTTATAGATCGAACGGGTTGGAATAAGGCTTTTAACTCCGTAGGAGCGGCATGTCACCTTTTCCATTACGCTCCTACGGAGCTTGGCTGATAAAGGTAGGCGATCTGCGGGCTATAAACATTTCGCCTCTAACGAGGCGATGAATCTCGCCGCAAAGGTCCGAATTCAACGCTGCTCATGATTAGAATACTGACAACGTGCGCGCTCATATTCAATGCTGTCACGGCTGGCGGTCAGCAACAGAGATTTGATGTGGCCGCGCTCGATCGGGCGCGCGTTTTGAAGGCCGCCAATCAATATCTCTCCGAGAAACCAATTACCATAACCGCTTCGCACAGTCCGCGCAGCACGGGCGGCTTACAGGATTTCTTTTCCGAAGGCGATTACTGGTGGCCCGATCCGCACAACCCCGATGGGCCATACATTCAACGCGACGGGATGACGAACCCTGATAATTTCGTCGAGCATCGTCGCGCGTTGATGCGTCTGAGTGTGCAAGTCCCGGCTTTGGTCGCGGCCTGGAAGCTGACCAGGGACGCGCGATACGCGAAGCATGCAGCGCTGCATTTGCGCGCCTGGTTTATCGATCCTTTAACGCGAATGAATCCAAACTTGCAATTTGCCCAAGCGATTCATGGACGCTTTACCGGGCGCGGAACAGGCATAATCGACACGATTCATTTGGTGGAAGTCGCCAGAGCCATCGAAGTGATGGAAGGCTCGGGCGCAATGACAGTAAGGGAGCATGAAGCAATCAAGGCGTGGTTCACGGCCTACTTGCGGTGGATGACTACGAACAAGAACGGAATCGAAGAGCGTGACGCAAAGAACAATCACGGCACGTGCTGGGTAATGCAGGTCGCGGCGTTCGCCCACTTGACTGGCGATCAAAAGCTGCTGGACTACTGTCGCGAACAACTCAAGACGGTGCTGCTGCCAAACCAATTGGCTGCGGATGGCAGCTTCCCGCAAGAGTTAAGACGCACGAAGCCCTATGGCTATTCCTTATTCAACCTCGAAGCGATGGCAACAGTGTGTCAGATACTCTCGACGCCGGCCGACAATCTCTGGACATTCGAATTGCCGGATGGTCGCGGCATGCGAAAGGCGATGGAGTACATGACGCCGTTCGTTCGCGACAAGAAGACATGGCCGCTAAAACCGGATGTGATGTATGACAAAGAGTGGCCAATGAGACAAACCAGCCTTTTGTTCGCGGGACTTGCTTTAAACCGCCCAGACTATCTCGAATTGTGGAGAAAGTTGCCGGCAGATTCGAACGTCGAAGAAGTGATTCGCAACTTCTTCATTCGACAAC
>QHXE01000160.1:0-4296 GCA_003222835.1 Acidobacteriota bacterium
TCATCGTTGATGTCGCAGTCGATCAAGGCGGATGCGTCGAGACTACGCATCCCACGACGCATTCAGATCCAACCTATTACGTCGAAGGCGTTTTGCACTATTGCGTCGCCAACATGCCGGGCGCGGTACCCCGCACTTCGACATTCGCATTGACGAATGCGACGCTGCCTTACGCTTTGAAACTGGCGAACAAGGGTTTTCAGGAAGCCGTGAAAAGCGATTCAGGATTGGCGGCCGGGGTTAACACGTATGAAGGGAAGTTGACATACGAGGCGGTGGCGCTGTCTCAGGGACGAGAGTACACCCCGCTCAATCAGTTGCTTTCTTAACGGGTTGCTACTAAAGCGTGCGCATAGTCCCCTCATTCTTGACCCGTCTCTCTAAACTCCCTGACGCTGACCCAGCATGTAACAAAGCCCGTCGGGCGCCACGACAAAGAACACGCGAAAAGATGTGTCACCAAACCGATCAATTCGGAAGTCAGAATCAACGGGCGGCTTACCTTTAATTTCCTCAAACGCAGTTTCGATGTCGTCTACCTCAAAGAAGCAGCCTTCCTGCGACGGGTCGCCACCATTTTCGGCAAGCCCGATTTGAATTGCGTCGCGCGCGAGAATGACTGACTTGTGGGGCTCGTCACTTCGTGCCACCACGCGGAAACCGAACGTCTTTTCATAATACGGAATCGCCCCTTCGACGTCCTTCACGGGAAGGTTCATCGCATCGTTAGCGTACGGCGCCGCGCGTTTATATACTGCTTCTATTTGAGCCTCCTAAATCTCCATTAAATCTTTCCCAACGATGATATGGCCTTTGAAGTGGTTGCGCACGCCTTCCGACCATTCCTCATCCGTGATCGATGGATCATCGCCGGGAACGAAGTGAGAAAGTACCAGAGTCTTCACTCCTGCTTGGGCCGCGATTTTGCCAACATCCTCGGTCATCGTATGAGCGGCCATTAAGTGCTCGCGCAACCGCGTAGCGCCGGGGTTCTGCTTAATCAACTTTTCGATCGCCGGCAGGTACATCACTTCATGTACGAGCACGTCCGCGCCTTTGGCGAACTCGGCCAGCTCGGGCGCGTAAGCGGTATCTCCGGAAATCACGACGGAGCGATCCTTCGCGTCAAAACGGTAGGCATAAGACTGCGTAATCGGCGGATGGCGCACGCGGCAACTGGTGACCTTCACATCATCGTTCTGCATCACGACCCCGGGCTTATCAAATTCATGGACCGTAATCAGCTTGCGCGGGTCAACTCCGCCCTCGTCCACGATACGAGTCTCGATATCGAATTTCTGATATTCAAAAAAATCCTGCGTCAGCTTTTGTAGCCCCGTTGGCCCATAGGCGTCAACGCGGATCGGCTGGGCGGTCACCCAGGCGTTATAGAACAATGCACCGTACTCGAGGTTGTGATCCGAATGGTGATGCGTGATGAAAATGTAGCGTAAACGGTTCAGCGAAACGCCCGCGGAGATCAGTTGTCGCGAGACACCATATCCGCAATCGACAACATAGGGAATACCGTTGATCAGAATCAGGGTCGAAGGATTGCTCCGGCCCGACTTGCCGACGCTGGGCCCACCTTTTGTGCCGAGGAGAATGATTCGCGTCCCTTTCCTTTGTTGAGCAGTTAGATAAGGAAAAGCACAATACGAAACCGCGAAACTTCCGACCCCGCCTAAAAACCGCCTGCGACTATGTTGCATGGTTCGCGTAGACCCTCGTCTCGAAAAAGTCTGACGCAGCCAATTGCCGTTCGTCAACCTTTCCATGCTGTTGCTATTGGCTGTACAGGAAAACGTTCAACCCGCTAACATGAGTTTCGGTATGAAGCGACCCAATCTAGTTGCGATAGGTCTGCGAGCAAAAACCGCCCGCGCAATAGCCGTAGTGTTGGGTGGTTCGATCGATTCGCCGGTCGTCGTGACCAAGACTGAATTCAAACTCGCTGACTCAAAGATTCCCGCAACCGCTCAACCTTATCATGAGGTAATGGATCTCCCTTGGGAAGAGTCTCAGATCGCCGTGAGAACTTCGGCGGCCCAAATTGAATCGATAGCCCGAACCACCCTGGCACATCTAATCGAAGAACTACATAAAGAGGGGATGAAGGTTTCAGGCGTGGGTATTGTCGGCGCGAAAGATCGCGATCTCGCGCGAATTGGCAACCCCCACATTCGCGCTCACGCAGCCGAAGGTGTTTTATTCCGGCGAGTTTTGGATTTGGCCGCGGACGCCAGTGGCCTGAGAAGAGATACATTTCCGGATCGAGAGTTCGATCAAATTACCAAAGCTAGAATCCGAAGTGATATTGCCGCCGTAAGACGAACATTGAACGACTTAGGCCGCACAGTCGCGCCTCCGTGGCGGGTCGACGAGAAACAAGCTGCGACCGCAGCATGGTTGGTTCTGCATCGTTCGTTACAGAACCGAGAGCGGTAGCGACCGGACCTCTGGGCACGCAGGCGTACTGCCTCTCAGACGCGCCGCGCTCACATCAAAAGCAGGCGGGACGCCTGCGTACCCAAAGCCGCTCGCTACCGCTCCAGGTTCTGTAACCACCTGACATTCGTCGGCGAAAGCTCTATAATCAAATCATTCGATTCCCCTGAAACCCCTCGGTGAGTTTGTAATGAAGGAATCCTTATGTCCGGCGAATCGTTTGACCGTTATTTTCGTCTAATCCATAGCGAACGCCAAAGGCGGCCTTCGGGGCGTTTGTGGTGTCCCGCCGCTGATGTGTATCGCACGAGCGACGGCTGGATCGTGAAAGTCGACCTCGCCGGCATTCGACCCGAGGACATCGAGATCAACATCGAGGGTCCTTTCCTGTGCGTTAGCGGCCGCCGCCGTGACAACGTTTGCGGCGAAGGCATCTCTCACTATCATCTGGAAATTACCTACAGCCGTTTCGAAAAGACAATCCGGTTTCCCCGTTCAATCGAGCGCGTTTCGATTGAACGCGACTATCACGACGGTCTGTTGGTGTTGCGCCTGCACGAGGAAGAGACGAAAGGTCAGGCGCGCGCCGCGAGTCTGAAATAACTTATTAACTGACTTAACCGAACCTTATTTGTGAGATTCGATGGCTGACGAAACCAAAAATCCCGAAACACCGGTGACAACCCAGAAACGCGAAGGCCAGCCGTTTGAGATTCCGGTGCTGCCCTTGCAGAACACGACTCTGTTTCCTGACACGATGGTGCCGTTGGCGGTCGGACGGCCCGCCTCGATCGCGGCAGTGGAAGCCGCGCTCGCCAGTGAGGAGAAACTGATCGGCTGCATCAGCGTGCGGCCTGAGAAAACTTCCGAGGCCGACCCCAAGCCCGCGGAGCTTTTTGAAGTCGGCACGCTGGTGATGATCAAGCGCATGGAGCGCGTCGAAGACACGCTGCATTTAATCGTTCAGGGAACGGATCGAATTCGCGTGCAGGAGTGGGTGCAGGAAGAACCTTTCCTGCGCGCGCGGGTGCAAATTTCTCCCGAACTCGAGGTCAGGAATAAAGAAGAAGTCGAGGCGACCAAGCGCAACGTGCAATCGCTTATTCAGCAGGCGCTTGCCTATCTGCCTCAGGTTCCGCCGGAAGTGCGGCTGGTGGTGTTGGGCGCCGACGATCCCGCCAGACTCGCGTATTTTCTGGGCTCGATTCTCAGTCTCGGGGTTGAGAAAGAGCAGCAGATGCTCGAAGCCAACACGGTGGATGAGCTGATGCACTTGTCGCACGAGTTTCTCGCGCGTGAAGTCGAAATCATCCGTCTTCGCTCAAAGATTGCCACCGAAGCGCAGACTGAGATGGATAAGGCCCAACGTGATTACGTGCTCCGCCAGCAGATGAAAGCCATTCAGAAAGAACTGGGTGAGGGTGACGATTCGCACCGCGATATCGATGAGATCCGCGAGAAGTTAGAGGCCGCCGGCATGCCGGAAGCCGTCAAGGAGGAAGCCACTAAAGAGCTCAACCGTCTGGGGCGCATCTCGACCCTGTCACCCGAGTATTCCGTGGCCCGGACCTACATCGAGTGGATGGTGAGTCTACCGTGGAACAAGGCATCGGCCGAGCCGGTCAACGTGCAGCGCGCCGCGAAGATTCTGAATGAAGATCACTACGACCTCGAGAAAGTCAAAGAGCGAATCCTCGACTTTCTTGCCGTCCTGCAGCTCAAGCCGGTAGTGAAAGGCCCTATTCTCTGTTTTGTAGGGCCTCCAGGCGTGGGGAAGACTTCACTCGGCAAATCCATCGCCCGCGCTTTAGGCCGTAAGTTCGCGCGCATATCGATGGCCGGCATGCA
>QHXE01000160.1:4452-4895 GCA_003222835.1 Acidobacteriota bacterium
CGCCAACGTCCTCGATACCATTCCCGAGGCGCTGCGCGATCGCATGGAAATCATCGACTTGCAGGGCTACACGGAACAGGAAAAAGTGATGATTGCGTTTCGCTACCTGATTCCGCGCCAGATGAAGGAGAACGGCCTGGAGAATGAAAACGCCCTCAATTTTTCCGAAGAGGCCGTTCGGTTTCTCATTCGCCGCTACACGCGGGAAGCCGGCGTTCGCAACCTGGAGCGGGAAATCGGCAGCCTGTGCCGCAAGCGCGCGCGTTCCATTGCCGTAGGCAAGACGGAAAGCGCCGAGATTACCCCGCAACGCGTGGAGGACCTTCTGGGAGCAGCGCGATTCCGGCCAGATATGGAAGTGGCCGAGCGTACCCGGCGCCCCGGCGTCGCGGTGGGATTGGCCTGGACGCCCGTTGGCGGCGACGTGCTTTTTGTGGAGGCCG
>QHXE01000161.1 GCA_003222835.1 Acidobacteriota bacterium
GATAATCAAGCAGTTTAAGCAGGTTAGATATAACGAATTGTCCGACTATATTTCTAGATTAGAGAGAAGCGCACAAGCAGCATAGCCCAGAGCTCGGTGACCACTCGCAAGTACGTCCACGAAGAAAGTCTTCGACGCCGATCCTGAAACCATCTTTGCGCTGCTGGTGACGCCGAGCGCGATTCGGGAGTGGAGGCGACTGTTACGGGGCGACACCGACCCGCAAGCTCTGCGCAATCAACGGGACGATCCTGCGCGGCACGTCGATCGCGGCCTTTATGTGGCGAGCATTGGTGAAGTGGCCGGCGACGTAAATTCCGGGCACGTTCGTCTCGAAAGTTTCCGGATCGTAGACTGGTACTTCGCTGAATAGCGCGCGTCCCGGCTCGGTCTTCACTCCCAGTTTTCGTAGCAAAGTCAGGTCGGCGTCACTACCCACTAATACAAACACAACGTCGTTCGGAATCGTAAGCTCATGGTCCGTTTCAGTGGTCAGAATTACTTCTCGCTCGCGGATCTCGTCAATCTGTTTGTAGAGAATCACCCGCAAACGTCCTTCGGCGATCTCGCGTTCGAGCGGCGTGCGCACCCAATGTTTCATCGCGCCGGCTTTAGGATCGCGGTTCTCCCAGTCTGAGCGCCAAATAGCCATCGTCGTGCGCGCGCCTTCCTCCGAGAGAAACAACGCCGCTTCGGCCGCGCTATTGCCGCCACCGACGACCAAAGCTTCTCTGCGAACATAAGGATAAGGCTCGACGAAGCGGTGATAGACCTTCGGTAGATCTTCGCCGGGGATATTCAATCGCCGCGGATGCTCCATTGCGCCGATTGCGAACAAGATGCGCCGCCCGCGATAAGTTGCGTGTGCTTCCTGGCCGATGAAGGTCACGCTCTTAGTGTGAACGATAAAGAGGTCAGGTTCCGGATGTTCGATGTCGGTTACTTCTTCACCGGTATTGATGTGGAGATCGTGATCGAGAACGAAGTGAATGTAGTGCGAAAGGAGTTCTTCGCGCGTGGGCTTTTCGCGCACGGGATGCAACGTGTCTTCGCGCATCTCGAGTTCGTTCGGCGTCGAGAACATTGTGCGGCCCACGGGGTACTGGCGAATCGTGTTGGCGATGGTGCCTTTCTCAATCACCAGATAATCGAGACCTTCACGCGCAGCCGCGTCAGCCGCGGAGAGTCCGGCAGGACCGGCGCCAATGATTAGAAGATCGAATTCCTGATGGTTCATTTCGTAGCTTTGTTTGAAGGCTTTGTATAGCTGGCGTTCTCGCCTCGCTAACTTAAGAGACTTTCTCTAGCCCAGGCGTTTACGCCTGGGGTAAAGAGACTCTTCAATCTGGATGCCTTAGCCCCTTTCAAGGGGCTTAAATTCTTCGTTGCTTCGCGCGCTCGTCAAAGACGATCATAAGCCCCATAAATGGGGCTGAAACATCTCCGCGTCTTCACGGACCCAGGCGTGAACGCCTGGGCTAGAGAAAAACACCGCGAAGAAGACGTCTCGACTCACAACACTACAGATTCGAACATCAGCCCTCATCAACGAGCTAAAATTCAAGAGTTCCTCGTGCGACCACCACCGATGTTCCGCCGACGCGAACCTCTTCGACGCTGCCGGGCTTGCCCTTAACTTCGAGGCCGATGCGGCTGGGACGATGGATGAAGTCGCCTTGCTCGATCACGAATCGATAAGCGCCGTCCTGAGCTTCGACGCGCGCCGCGTCATGATAGACCAGGTAACCGCCCAATGGTCCGGCCGCGCTGCCGGTGGCCGGATCTTCGCCGATATTCTGGCCGATGAAAAATCGCGCGTGGGCGCGCGCTTCGCCGATTTCGATCGTCTCTCGCGTGAATGCATAACAGCCGGTGGCGTTCGCTTCAGCGAAATCGCTGCGCTTACTTATCTCATCCAGCAACGGCAGGTTCGGACGGCAATTGCCGAGGTCGGACAGCGAACGAACAGGCACTAGCAGCATCGTATTTCCGGTTGAGACCGCTTGGATCGGCAGCGTCTCGTCCAAATCTTCTCGCGCCAAACCCAGAGCGCGGGCAATCTCTGCCTGTTCGTGCCAGTCTTCAATCTCTCCCCGAATCTCAAACTTGCCTTGAGTCATCACTACACGACCGGGCTCGCCTTCTTTGAACTCGATATCGACCGGCAGCACTCCAATGCCGACTTCATGCTTGATGCTGACCCAACCATTTCCATTCTCAGGCAGCGGGACAACGCCGTCGCGCGCGAGACAATTCCACGTGCCAACAACTGGATGGCCCGCAAATGGCAATTCGCTAGATGGCGTGAAGATGCGCAAACGCCGCAACACTGCTTCTTTTTCCGACGGCAGAACAAAGACCGTTTCGGACAAATTCATCTCGCGCGCGATCTGCTGCATTCGTTCGTCGCTGAGCCCTTCGGCTTCGGGAAAGACCGCGAGTGGATTGCCACAGAAAGCTCGATCGGTGAATACGTCCAGTTGAATGAAGTTGTAGTTGGGCAAAGTCTAAGTCCTCCGATTAAGTAACACTCGACTGCAGCCAGGCTGCAATCTCGTTCATGACGCTCTCATGGACTTGTTGCGGAGTCACACCTGCACTCTTCGGAACTTTGAAAGAATGATCACCGCCTTCGACGACGTAAAGCTTAGCGGGCAAGCCAAGCCTCTTAATCACCTCGCGAATTTCTTCTTTTGTTCCAAACGCATCGCGCGAGCCCTGCACGAAGAGCATCGGCGCTCTGACATCCTTCAGATGCGCGTCGCGCAACTTATCCGGTTTGCCCGGCGGATGCAGTGGATAACCGAGCAAGACCAAGCCGGCTATGTTTTTTCCGTCAGCAGCGGCGACTTGGGACGCGATCCGGCCACCCATCGATTTGCCACCAATCACCAACCGATTCTTTTTCAGCTTCGGATGCTTCACCGCGGCATCGATCACTGCGCGATAACAACTCTCGAGTCTCTCTTTCGAGTCCGGTAGTTTCCGCTTCTGCTCCGTGTAGAGGAAATTGAAGGTCATCGCGTCAAATCCACGCGTTGCCAGACCGTGCCCAAACTCGCGCATGAAGCCGCTCAACTGGTTCGCGCCGGCGCCATGCCCGAGTACGATCGTCGCGCCCAGACGCACACTCTTTGGCGCCGGATAAAGCAGAGCCGTCACGCTCTCGCGCTCGTTGACTGTGATGTTCAGCGTTTCAGGTTCCAACTCGCTTTGCGAGTTTACTTGGAGACTGAATCATGAAGCAAAGAGGGAGCACTTTAGAGTTCGTGTCAAAATCAACGGACGCGTCAGCGAATCAGGAGGTTAAACCATAGAGTTGGCGCAGTTCCACGCAGAGGGCGCAGAGAAAACGCTGCGTTCCTCTGCTAATAAGGACCCGGAAACCGTGACGGTCTCTAAGGGACCGGCTTTCTTCGAATTACGATCCGATCACATGATTTTTCCGGCTGAGAACTGAAATTTCTGGAAACCTCTTCGGATTGGCTCTTTTCCATCTCCGAATCGCTCAGAGTGCTAGTTAGAGGAACTTGATCAGGCTTACGAGCGCACTTGTCCCGCATGCTCGCGTGCCTGGCCACTCCGTCTCAAAATTGTGCCCAACGGCACCTTCGCAGGGGGAACATTATGAAGAGCTTTATCGGGTCCACATTTCTCAAGTCCATTTTTCTCGGCCTTCTGGCCCTGGTCATCTTCGGCGCAACTCAGAAAGCGGCCCGCGCAGATGAGGTAACGATCGCCGGCTCTACGACCGGAACAGTTACCGCGGTCCCGCAACTGACTTTCGCCGGTAACGCGTCCTTTACCGGCACAACTGCATTGGGCATCGGCTCCTTGAGCGGCGCTAATAGTTTGGGTTCGTTCTTTCTCAGCACGGCGCCGACCCAGGCATTGAGTGGCACGTTCACTTTGAATATAACCTTTACGTCTCCAACGGGAATCATTGGCGGACAGGGCGCCACTTATACCGCAACCATCGTGGGGAGCGTTTCGCCAAATATCGATCAGGGTGGCGTGAACATTCATTTCATTTCACCGACACAAAGCTTTACCTTCAGCAACGCGAGCGGCTCGGGCACCTTCTCATTGACCGTCGCCGATTTGTTCGTGGAGACAGGCCGCT
>QHXE01000162.1:0-1206 GCA_003222835.1 Acidobacteriota bacterium
TAGGCGAAGTCTTCAATCTCTTCAATACCGCCAATCTGATCCAGTACAGCGGCAACATCGCCGACACGGCTGCCTTCGGTCAGCCCGGCGCGCGCTTCAGTCAGGTCTTCGGCTCAGGCGGTCCACGAGCATTTCAATTTGGCGCGCGAATCAGTTTCTGAGTTCTGACCAGGACCCGGAACATTAGGCGAAAACACTACCCTGATGAAGCATTATCACCTCTCGTCACTGAGTCGTCTCGCGATTGGACACGGCGTCGATCAGTCCTACGCCGTCTATGATGATCTGATCGGCCAAATCAACGCGCGGCTTCAGAGCCGCGAAGACCGCGCGATGGGACCACTCAGCGCTCATTGCGAAGAATTGCAAGGTAAACCGCAGTGAGCGTCACGGCAGCGCCGATGCCGACGGCGATTAAAATATTCCGCGCCAGAGAGTGGCCGCGGTTGTCATCAATCTTTTTCACGTCCGCATAGCGAATGGTGGTGGGCGCGTCGGTCTTTCGATCGCGGATTACAAAGTCTTCATCGCCGGCGCTGTAAACATAGCCCTTTACTTTCGCGCCATCGTTGAGCGTGATCGTTGCGCGGGCTTTTGATCACGCCGAGCTTTGCCGCGCGACTCTTCATGCGTTCCTTTGTCGTCGCTTGTCTGACTGTGTTTTGGCCGACGGCGAGGGTTTGAGTGACAGGCGCCAGCAGCAATAACACCGATAGTATCCACGATATTGTCTTCATAGTTCTCCTCGCAAATCCCGACTGCAACGTCCCGGCTGCAACGATTGGGCCACAGGCAAGAGGAACCGTCAGTAGGCTACTCGCTTTCATAGAGAAGCAAGTCTTTGCAGCACGACGATGACGGATTGGACGAGCGAGTAAAGATGTTTTGGTCGTTCTCCAACGCCTTTGCGAAGATGTTCAGCGCAGTAGCCGTCCGACAGTTGAAAGGTTCTTATCGGCAGAGAGAGTATTCATTGAAGGAGTAGGTCGCCAAAACTTTGCGGTAGTCATCAGGACCAAGTCGCCGTCTTCCAACGCCCTCTCCCTTTGGGAGAGGTTTGGGGCGAGGGATTAGCGAGCAGTGCGAACAACCCTCCACCTTTTTTTCGCTTTTTTCGCTACGCTTCGCGCCCTCACCCCTGGCTCTCTCCCAAGTCTGTCGGGAAAATCGGATTTCTCCGTGTAGGCTCCGTGATCTCTGTGTCTC
>QHXE01000162.1:1290-5292 GCA_003222835.1 Acidobacteriota bacterium
ACACGGTCACCATCAGCGTTCAAGTGGCCCTCCAGAACCCGCGGGGTTACAATTGACTCGAATCCAAATCATTCAAAGGAGAGAACAAACATGGCGAGACGCACAGCGAGCGCAGTTTGGGAAGGTACGCTCAGAGAAGGGAACGGCAGAGTCAAATTAGGCAGCGGCGCTTTTGAAGGTCAGTACTCCTTCGCGTCGCGGTTCGAAGAAGGCACGGGGACGAATCCGGAGGAGTTGATTGGCGCGGCGCATGCCGGATGTTTTTCCATGGCGCTGGCGGCGGGATTGACGAAGGCCGGTCATAATCCAACGCGAATTAGCACGAAGGCGAGTGTAAGTCTCGAGAAGGTTGGCGAAGGCTTCAAGATCACGACGATTGAACTCAACACCGAAGGGGAAGTGCCGGGCATCGATGAGAAAACCTTTCTCGAACAGGCAGAGACGGCAAAGAAGAATTGTCCGGTGTCGCAGGCTCTGGCGGGAACGGACATCAAGTTGAATGCGACGTTGGTTAAGACCGCAGGAGCCTGAGTCGTGGAGACGCGACCCGGTTCCACTAAATCAATTCTGTAGAAAGAGTTAACAGCACACGGTGTAGCAGAGGAACGCTGAGAAGAACAACCCTCAGCGTCCCTCTGCTTTCTCATAGCCCGCGCTGCTGAGCGCCGCTGGCATGAAAACTGCGAGCGACGTTCATCGATTCAAGATTCGCGTTGCCAATAGCGCCCGATTAGCAAAAGACGGGACAAGTTTGCCATGAATCCGAACAGACCATTGGAGCGAATCAGAACAAGAGAAAGGCAAGGCTAAACGGAGGAAACTATGAAATCACAAATGAAGAGAGTACTGTCGGTTGTATTATTGTTCTTCACTCTCCTCTTCTCAGCAGGACCAATTTTATCGGCGCAAACCGTCCGTCATCGGCGCGTGTATCATCGCCGCAGCTTCTGGCAGAAACATCGTGACAAACTAACGGTCGCCGGGACGGGACTCGCCGGTGCGGGAATCGGCGGACTCACTGGTGGCAGAAAGGGCGCGGCGATTGGCACGGCGGTCGGTGCGGGTAGCGGCGCAGTATATACCTACGGTATTCGTAAGCGACATCGTCGCAATCGCCGGTACTGAGAACCAGTCTACTCCATTTTGGGCCGGACAATCACAGTCTAGGTCTACGGTACTTCGCGGCAGCTTTTTGCAATCCGATCGCAAAACGATCGCATGACGCTTCGGCTGCGCGGTTTTCAAACCTGTGAGGCGGGCTGAGCGTCTAATGCTTACGAGCAAGGAGGATTTCTCATGAAAGGAAAATACTTACGTAAGCTTGGAAGCATTGTTCTGGTGGCGCTACTTCTCCCCGCCGCGGTAACTCTGTTTTCAAGTACGAGCGCTCAAGCGCAGCGTCGAGTCGTAGTCGTGCGGACGTATCGGCCGTTCTATCGTCCTTGGGGCTGGGGATATCGACGCTGGGATTACGATCCGTACTTCGATTATTACAACCGATATGGCCATTACGTCTTCAAGAGTTCAGAGTCTGCATATAGCGAAGGCTATCACGACGGATTGAAGACTGGAGAAGGCGATGCGAAACATCGTCGCAGTTACGATCCGCAGCGGTCGCATTATTTCGAGGAAGCGGGCTTTGGAAACTTTGGAGAAGTTTACCGATCCGGCTTTGTGCGCGGATACGCTGACGGCTTTCGATCATAAGGATCGTTAAGGCAGACAGGGCCTGAGAGCATCGGGCGGTAGCCCGACGCTAAACAAATGGAGATGCCGTGAGGAAACTTGCGGCATTTTCTTTTTTTGCTCATTTCCCAGAACAACTCGACGCCTGAAAGCGTAGTTAATCTCGGTTTTACTTCGGGCTGAGATCCACCAATAATGACGCGCGAGAGGAGCCTGTTATGTTCTGTCCCCAATGTGGCGTCGAGTCTTCGACTGATTTGAAATTCTGCCGTTCGTGCGGCGCCAACCTCCGGGTTATCGGCAAAGCGGTCTCCCTTAGCGAAGCAATCGCGCGCAGCGACAGTGTCCCCGCAAAAATCAAGGACTTGGTGAAGAACATCAAGATCGAAAAGGTTACGGATGAAGTTGCGCGGGCGATGGAGAAGATGAACAAAGAGATCGTGCGCAGCTCCAGCGAGCCAACCGGACGACAGCTATGGTGGATTCACAGACGGACAAAAACTCCCGAACAGCGCCGGGAACGTCACTTGACGAGCGGAATGATAAAGTTTTTCTCGGGAGGGGGTTTGTCGATCTTCCTGTACTTTCTATCCCATGCCCTGGTGCTAAAGCTGCCCCCGGATGTGATCGCGAAGATTCCTTTTGAAATCGATCCGGTAGTGAGGGTTTTGTGGCTGGTTGGTTTGATTCCGATGCTCGCCGGCCTTGGCCATATTCTCGCCGGACTCACGATTCGCCCGGCGCCGTTGAAGCAGATTGAATTTCCTGAGCAATCGCCTTTGAGAATCGATAGTGAATTCGAGCGCAAAGATTACACGGCCGAGTCGACGGTGGTTAATCGTCGTGAGCCTCCGCAGAGCGTTACCGATCGCACGACGAATATACTGGAACACAAGATTGGTAGTTAGATGTTCCCAAAATGTAATAACCTCGCAAAGTGAGCTCGCGAGCGCAAAGTCTTCTTATTCTTATCTCTATCCAACTGCCAAACCGCCGCGAACATTGAAGCGTCTAATCTATATAGACAAGGAGGTGGAGTAAATCATGAGAGGAAAATATCTACGTAAGTTAGGAGGCTTCATTCTAGCGGCGTTAATGCTCCCCGGCGTAGTGATGTTATCTAGTGGAACGGCGCAGGCTCAGCGTCGAGTGGTGATTGTGCCCAGGGTCTATGTTGGACCTCGGCCATTCTATAACCCCTGGTGGGGCTATCGGCCGTTCGGCTATAACTACTACAGCTTCGGTAACCAGTACGTCTTTAGTAGTTCTGAAAGGGCTTACAACCAGGGCTATCACGACGGATTGAAGACCGGCGAAAGCGACCGGAAGCATGACCGTAGTTACGATCCTGATAGATCGCATTACTTCCAGGATGCAGGCTTCGGTAACTTCGCGGAGTCTTACCGCGATGGATTTACGCGAGGCTATGCTGACGGGTTCAAGGCGTAATGAGTGAAGTGATTAAATAAGTGAGCGATGGCTCACGTGTGAAGAAGGGAATGCCGCGGGGCGACTCGCGGCATTTTTATTAATTGCCCAACACCGCGCCATCTTTTACATACTTGCCATTGATGAAGTCGCGCGCGCTCATCCGCCGTCCGCCTTCAGGCTGTAGTTCACCAATACGCAGGAGTGTTGAATGACCGCAGCTCACGGCTAATCTGTCGGTCCGAGCCTCGACAATTTGCCCGGGAGGGACCGAGAAATCCGTCGGTTCAGACGTTGCCCGCCAGATGATCAAGCGCTTCGAATCAATTGCAGTGTAGGCGTTGGGCCATGGTTGAAAGCCACGCACACGACGCTCAATCGCGAACGCATCCATCGACCAATCGATCAAACCATCTTCGCGTTTCAGGATCGGAGCGAAAGTCGCGTCTTCATCGCGCTGAGGCCTAGGCTCGATAGCGTCAAGGTTGCGAAGTGTCTCGCTAAGAACTTCCGCGCCCAATTCAGCCAACCGCATCAGAAGTTCTGGTGCGGTTTCATGTTCGCCAATCTCCGCTCCGCTTTGGAGCAAAATCGGACCAGCATCCAGCTCTTCGACGATGCGCATCGTGGTCACGCCGGTCTCGCCTTCGCCGTTAACCAGGGCCCAATTGACGGGCGCGGCGCCACGGTACTTGGGCAGTAAAGAAAAATGGACGTTTATGCATCCGTGCATGTACGCGTTGAGAAACTCCGACGGCAGAATCTTTCCGTAGGCTACGACGACTGCGACATCTGCGTTATGCGAAGCGAACAAATCCTTAGCTTCCTCCGTCTTGATTTTCGCCGGCTGATGAATCGTTAGATTGTGCTGAAGGGCAAACTCCTTAA
>QHXE01001132.1 GCA_003222835.1 Acidobacteriota bacterium
AGTAACCTTCGAAGTCGACGCCAATGGAATTGTTTCGGTCTCGGCCACGGATAAGGCCACCGGTCGCGAACAGCAGATGCGTATTACGCCAAGCTCGGGTCTGTCGCAGGACGAAATCGATCGGATCATCCGAGAAGCTGAAACCTCGGCCGAAAGCGATCGGAGTCAGCGGGAGAAAATCGATCTCGTGAACCGGCTTTCCAGCTTGATGAAGAATACTCAACGCTCGTTCCTGGAATTCGGCGGGCTACTTTCGAAAGAAAAACAGGAGAACGCCGAACGCCTTTTGGGTGAGGGCGAGGCCGCCCTCAAGTCCGATGAACTGGGTGAACTTCGCATGGCGCTCGATGCCGTGGATCGTGTGGCTCGTCAACTTACGAATGCGATGATGAAGGAATCAGTCGAGGCCGAAGCCTCGAAAGAGAGTTGAGCGAGTGTCCGACAAACTTCAGGAAGCTCTGATCTAGTGGTAGTTGTGAAAGCCGCTAAAGGGTCTTTCGCGAAGTCCCGTAGGGACGAAATATTTGTAGTACCGCGAACGAGTCTGAGCTGAAGCTCCTTTAGGAACGACATCGCCGCTCTGCCGCCCATAAATGGGCTGGAAAATTCATTGGATGCGACGGTTTCTATAGATATTTGGCAAGATCTACGGGACTGTTCGAAATATGACGGCAAGACACGAGGCCCATGGCAGTCGTTTCATAAAGTCATTCGCGGAACTTGATCAGGCTGCCTTCAGTTTGTCATTGAGCTTGAAGTGAATACAAGGAACTATGGCTGTTAACAAACGCGATTATTACGAAGTTTTGGGCGTCACTCGCTCGTCAAGCGAGCAAGATCTTAAGAGCGCATATCGGCGGCTCGCCCATCAATATCATCCGGACAAAAACCGTAACGATCCTCAGGCTGAAGAAAAATTCAAGGAAGCCGCTGAAGCTTATGCCGTGCTTTCCGATGGCCACGCGGGCGTTTCCAGCGCGGCGAGTGCGGCCTGGGGCGCGCCAGGTTTTGGCGGCTTCGAGGATATTCTTGGCGACCTGTTCGGTTTTGGCGACGTGTTTGGCGCCAGCGCGCGCGCGGGTGGCCGGCGATCGGCAGCGCACCGGGGCGCTGATTTGCGTTACGATCTCGAAATTACTTTGGAACAGGCCGCTACGGGAATGACCGCGCAGTTGCGAATTCCCAAACTCGAAATGTGCGAGACTTGCAACGGTTCTGGCGCTGCGCCGGGCACGAAGCCTGAGACTTGTCGCGCCTGTGAAGGCGCCGGACAGGTACGCTTTCAGCAAGGCTTCTTCTCGGTCTCGCGTACGTGCAGCGCTTGCCGCGGCGCTGGCCAGGTGATCGCCTCACCCTGCGAAAGCTGTCGCGGCGCCGGCCGTGTCGAGCGTGAGAAGTCGATGGAAGTAAAGATTCCTGCCGGCGTCGAAACGGGATCGAGATTGAGACTTCAGAGCGAAGGCGAATCAGGGGCCTACGGCGGACCCGCGGGTGATCTTTATGTCGTCATCCATGTTGCGGAGCACGAACAGTTCGAGCGTCAGGGAAACAATCTCTACGCCGCGGTTCCGATCACATTCGCGCAAGCCGCCCTCGGATCTGAAATTCAGGTCAAGACGCTCGATAACGAGCAGTCGCTTAAGGTTCCTGCCGGCACGCAAACCGGGACAGTCTTTCGCGTGCGCGGCAAGGGAATGCCGGTGCTGGGCGGCCGTGGCCGCGGCGATCTTTTTGTAGCAGTTTCAGTTGTAACACCGACGATGTTGACGCGCGAACAACGAAAGGTTCTGGAACAGTTGGCGAAGATTGAAACGCCGGACCTGGAAGACAAGCGGCTGGTCGACAGAGTCCGGGACATCTTTGGGTAGGGTAGCGCCCCCATTTATGGGGCTTCGCAGGCAGACGACCAACGTGAACGAGGCTGTCACGATTAAATTGCCCTTGCACCCTCCACTCGCAAAAACATCCGTTACTTTCGTCTCTACGCTGAGAAAGGTTCAACCTATGAAATCCCCTTCCAACTTTGCTCGTTTGCTTCTTCCGCTTCTGTTGCTCGCTTTCGTTTCGGCTTTTTCCGTTGCCCAGGCGAAAGACGAATACCCGGGCGTGAAAGATTGGGAGAATTTTAATTTCGCCCGCAAGACTATTGCTCCGGCCGACATTGCCGCATTATCCGTCGATGATCTCAAGCTGGTACGTGGCATCGTGTTTGGCAAGCACGGTCGCGTCTTCAAAGACGCGGACATTCGCCGCTACCTCGAATCGCGTTCGTGGTACAAGGCCAATGCTAACTTTCAGAATTCGGCGCTGAATGATACCGAGCGTGGCAACCTGGATGTTATTCGTATT
>QHXE01000163.1 GCA_003222835.1 Acidobacteriota bacterium
AAAAGCGACTTATGAAGTTGGGCACGGTACAGAGTCCGCGAAGCAGACACTCGGTAATAGCCTAGCGATTCATCGCTGGGGATTAAGCATTATTATTCAATGGTAGTCCGCGAAGCGGGCGACAGAGCTTCTCTACCAGGGTTCCAAGTCCCGCTTTCTGTCGCCCGTTTCACGGGCTCTTAAATTTCTTATTATGGTAAACCCAGCACTGAAGTGCTGGGCTATTGCCAGTCGTCCGCTGCGCGGGTTGATTTAAGAATGTTAATGACGACTGAAAAGACGCCCGCATTCGAAGGCACATTAAATCGCGTGACCGAAAGCGCGGAATGCCGTCGTGTGATCGACGAGATCAGGCGCGGCGCGCGAGTTGTTTCGATTAGCGGCCTGGTCGCCGGGCCGGCAAGGGCGCTCGCGGTGGCGGCGTTGCAGCGGGAAACGCGCAAGCAATTTGCAGTCGTTTTGCCGGCACAGCGCGATCTCGAGAGTTGGGAGCGCGACATCAGCTTTTGGTATTGCGCTTTGCATGGAATCACCGAATGCGAAGAGGCGATCGCCATCTTGCCTGCCTCGGAAAGCGATCCTTACGCCGGTGCTTCTCCGCATGCCGAGACTTTGGAGAGGCGCGCCCTGGCATTATGGCGCCTGGCTCGGCGCAAGCAGGACTTCGTCCTGTTGACCTCGCGCGCCCTGGCTCGGCGCACGGTCGCGCCCGCGGAAGTTTTGCAGGCGGGGACCATCCTGCGTCGCGACGAAGACAATGCGCCGGAAGAGATCGTCGAAAAGCTGTTTGCCGGCGGGTACGTGCGCGAGGATCCGGTCAACGCTATCGGTGAATTCTCAATCCGCGGCGGAATTTTGGATGTCTGGCCTCCGGGACGCAATGCTCCCGCTCGCATTGAATTCTTTGGCGACACTGTCGATTCGATCCGCGAATTCGATCCGGAGACGCAGCTTTCAACCACGCAATTGATCGAAGTCGAGATCGCGCCGATGCGCGAACTCGCCGCCAGGACCAGCGACTTCCGCGAGTGGGCCGCGCGAGCCCGCGAGCGTTGGCGCGCCGAACGTTTTGCACGTTCCTTGCGCGACCGCACTGTGTTTGCCGATGAAGGAGAGGATTTTCCCGGTTGGCAGTGGCTGATGTCGATCACTAAAGAACGCAGCGCGAGCATCTTCGATTATTTGAAAGACGCCGTGCTCGTAATCGATGAACCGGTCGCGGTTGAGAGCTTTCTCGCCTCAGCTTTTCAAACTCTCGAAGAGCGTTACGCTGAAACTGATGCGGCTGACGATCTTGGGCTCGCACCGCATGAGCTTTATCTTACCGCGGAGGAATTGCGCGCCAGAATTGATGCGCTTCAGCGGGTGGAGTTACGCGCCCTGGGGCGGACGGCGGCGAAGATGGATCAGGAAATTGCGCTTGATGCGGAGCAGCCCAGGATTTCGGTTGGAAAAGAGCGAGTGCCGCGAAGGCCTCTGTTCTTGTTTCCTCACGATGATTCTGGCGGGCATAGCCCGCCTCTAAACAAAAATATTGAGGCGGGTTTAGAGGCGGGCTACCGCCCGCCATCTTCTCCGTACGCAGAAGTTGAATGGCGCGCCCAATCGGTGATGCGTTACCACGGGCGTCTGCCTGATCTCGCGCGCGACGTGATAGAGCGGCGCGCGAATTTTCAGGCGACAACTCTTTTCGCAATGCCCAGCAGCGGAGTCGCCGAACGCGTTACCGAGATTCTGCGCGAATATGACGTCAACACTCGCCTCACTTCTTTCACAGACGAAACGGATTACTCGTCATCAGATGCGATTGTCGTCTCCCGGAAAGTCTCAGGCGGATTTGAATTACCCTCCTCGCGTTTAGTCGTCCACGTTGAAGGCGATCTTTTCGATGAAGCTGCCGAACCGGCGCTGGAGCGACGCGCAACCGCAATCAGGCGTGAGAAGAAGCGACGCGCGCGGGCTGCGGCTTTTCTTTCGGACTTTCGCGATCTGAAAGTTGGTGACTTTGTCGTGCACATCGATCACGGGATCGCGCGGTTTGGCGGTTTGGTAACGCTCGATCTTGGGCCGACTGCGCCCTTGCTTACGCGCGGGCTTCTGACACCTGCTCCGCGCGGCGAGTTCATGCTGCTTTACTACGCCGACGACGCGAAGCTTTACGTGCCGGTCGAGCGTCTGGATCTCGTGCAGCGCTACTCCAGCGCGGAAGGCCATCAGCCGACGCTCGATCGTCTCGGTGGTCTCGGCTGGCACAAGACGAAAGCAAAAGCCAAACGCGCGATGCGCGACATGGCAGACGAGCTTTTGCGTTTGTACGCCGAGCGCAAGCTGGTTGAGGGCCATGCCTTTCCGCAAGACGCACCCTGGCAACGCGAATTCGAAGAAGGATTCCAATATACACTCACACCCGATCAGGAAACCGCTATCGAAGATGTGAAGGGCGACATGCAGACCGCGACACCAATGGATCGCCTGTTGTGTGGAGACGTCGGGTACGGCAAAACGGAAGTAGCGATGCGCGCCGCATTCAAGGCCGTGATGGACGGGAAACAGGCAGCGGTGCTAACGCCGACGACCGTGCTTGCTTATCAACACTTCGACACTTTTCGTCAACGGTTCGCGCCATTTCCGGTGAAGATTGAGTTGCTCTCTCGGTTCCGTTCATCGAAGGAGCAGAAGGACGTGGTGAAACGCGTCGAGTCCGGCGAAATCGACGTGGTGATCGGCACGCATCGGATGCTTTCGAAGGACGTCGGTTTTCGCGATCTCGGTCTGGTGGTCGTCGACGAAGAACAACGTTTCGGAGTCGCGCACAAAGAGCGTCTGAAGCAACTGAAAAAGCGCGTCGATGTGCTGACGCTTTCGGCGACGCCGATTCCGCGCACGCTCAATATGTCTTTGAGCGGATTGCGCGATATGTCTTTGATTGAAACGCCACCGAGCGATCGTCTGGCAATTCAAACCCAAGTCGTGCAATCGTCCGACGCCGTGATCAAATCAGCCATCGAGCTTGAATTGTCACGGGGCGGACAGGTCTTTTTCATTCATAATCGCGTCGAATCGATCGAGACGATCGCGGCGCTGGTGAAGCGTCTCGTGCCGCAGGCGCGGATGGCCGTCGGACATGGCCAGATGAATGAAAAAGAGATGGAGCGCGTAATGCTGGATTTCATTGACTATAAGTACGACGTGCTGGTGGCGACCACGATTATCGAGAACGGGATAGACATCCCCCGCGCCAACACCATCATCATAAACCGCGCCGACAATTACGGTCTTTCTCAACTTTATCAATTGCGGGGACGCGTGGGCCGCTCGAACCGACGCGCTTATGCTTATCTGCTGATTCCGGCGGAACAGGAATTATCACCTATTGCGAGAAGACGTTTAGCAGCCATCAGGGAGTTTTCTGATCTGGGCGCCGGCTTTCGCATCGCCGCTCTCGATCTGGAATTGCGGGGCGCCGGTAACCTGCTGGGCGGCGAGCAGTCGGGTCACATGGACGCGCTCGGTTTCGATCTCTACACGCAGATGCTCGAGCGCACCGTTGCTGAATTGCGCGGCGAGCAGATCGAAGATGAGCCAACCGTTTCGATTAACCTCGGCATCGATGTGGCAATTCCGGAAAGCTATGTCGCCGACATGGGCCAGCGGCTGCGGACCTACAAAAGGGTTTCTTCGGCGCGTGATGAAGAGGCGCTCGCGGCCATTCGCGCCGAGACTGAAGATCGATATGGGCGGATTCCTGAGCCGGTAGAAAACCTGTTCGATTACGCGCGTCTGCGCCAGACAGCGGAGACCGTAGGCATCGTTTCGATCGATCGCATCCGGGAAGGAATCGCCATTAAGCTGGCCGAAAAAGCGCGGGTAGCGCCGGAGAAACTTATGGAATTAATTAGCGCCCGCGAAGGCGCAAGTTTCACGCCCAGTGGGGTTTTGCGGCTGGAGTTGAGCGACGAGGAAAAAGACCATGTGCTGAAAGTTGCTCGCCGCGTGTTGCTGCAAGTCAGGGCAGACAGTTAGAATCGGGCGT
>QHXE01000242.1 GCA_003222835.1 Acidobacteriota bacterium
CTTCATTGGCGTAGGCCAGGTTTCGATCGCTTCGGCAGCCATGCGGTACGAGCGAACGCGAAACGTGTCCTCGCCACGGACTTCCATTAGCGAGGCCATGCGATTGAAGCGACGAGCGATTTCTTCGTTATCCATCCAGTGGTGAATGGTAAATGGTAAATCGTGAATGGTAAATAGCCGGCAGAGCCAGCCATGTCGCGCGCCCAGCCATTTACGATTTACCATTTACGATTTACCATCCTGAGGCATCCAATTGAACAGCAAGATGCTCTAAAATCTTCTCCCTTTAGACCAACTTATCGAGGTTACCAATGAAGCTTAGAAAATTCCTGTGCGCGCTAATTCTGGCGCTGTTTAGTCTGCAAACTCTTAACTTCACCGCCCTTGCCGATGAAGGCATGTGGCCGTTCAATAACGTTCCCCGGGCCGAGATCAAAAAGAAGTACGGCTTCGATGTTACCGACGAATGGCTGCGGAAGGTGCAACTCGCTTCGGTGCGATTCAACAACGGCGGATCCGGCTCGTTCGTTTCTCCAAAGGGTCTGGTGCTTACGAACTATCACATCGTCGAAGACATCGTTAACGACGTGAGCACGCCGCAGAAGGATCTGGCGAAGGAGGGGTTTGTGGCGCGCACGCCCGCGGACGAGATCAAAGCGCCGAGCCTGGAACTCAACGTGCTGATGAGCATCGAAGACGTGACCGCGCGCGTCAATGGCGCAGTCAAATCGGGAATGTCTGATGCCCGGGCCTTTGCCGCGCGGCTCGCCGAAATTGCAGCGATCGAAGCTGAGTCGACCAAAGCCACCGGACTTCGTTCCGACGTAATTACGCTCTATCAAGGCGCTCAGTACAATCTCTATCGCTATAAAAAATACACCGACGTGCGTTTGGTTTTCGTGCCGGAATTCCAGGCCGCATTCTTTGGCGGCGATCCTGATAACTTCAACTTTCCGCGCTTTAACATCGACATGGCGCTGGTGCGCGTTTACGAAAACGATCAGCCGGTTCATCCGCCGAGCTACTTCAAATGGTCGCCCACGGGAGCAAAAGAGGGCGAGGTGGTTTTCGTCACCGGCAATCCCGGTTCGACCGCGCGCTTGAACACGGTCGCTCATCTTGAAGAGCTTCGCGACACGAGCATTCCGATCATTTTGCGTTTGTTAGAACGCCGCGAAGCGATGCTCAAAAAATATATGGCCATGGGCGAAGAGCAGACTCGCCGCGCCGAGAATGAATTGAACAGTATCCAGAATAGCTTGAAGGTTTATCGCGGCCAGCTTGCCGGTTTGAAGGATAAAGCGCTCATGGACCGCAAGAGGATGGACGAAATGGCGCTGCGCCAATGGATCTTTGCTAATCCCGACCGACAGAAGACGTACGGCGATCCCTGGGATGCGATCGCCAAGGCGCACCAGAGTCTGCCATCCTACATTCGCGAGCGAAGAATTTTCGATCAAGCGGCCGGATTCAACACTACGACGTTTGGTTTCGCGCGCACGCTGGTCAGACTCGCCGATGAAAGTCAAAAGCCGAACGCCGAACGCCTGCCGGAATTCACCGACGCGCGGCGCGCTTCGCTCGAGTTAGCTTTGTATTCGCCCGCGCCAATCTATGACGATTTCGAGAAGCTGAAGCTGGCTGATTCACTCGGCTTCATGGTCGAAATGTTGGGTGCCGATCATCCGCTGGTCAAACAGATCATGAACGGCAAAACGCCTGAAGCCCGCGCCAACGAATTGATCGAAGGGACGAAGCTGAAGGATGTCGCGTATCGCAAAGAATTGGCGGCCGGTGGCAAGCGGGCGATCGAATCATCGACCGATCCGATGACCGTTCTGGCCCGGCTGATCGATCCGAAGGCGCGCGACTTGCGCAAGCGTTTCGAAAACGAGGTCACCGGCGTCGAGCGCACGAACTATGCAAAGATCGCGCGCGCTCGGTTCGCGAACGAAGGAACCTCGATTTATCCCGATGCGACCTTCACTCTGCGGCTGTCGTACGGCGCCGTGAAAGGTTACATGGAAAACGGTAAGCGAGTCGCGCCGTTCACTACACTCGGTGGTCTCTACGATCGCGCGGCGAATTTCAAGTATCGATTTCCATACAACCTGCCGCCGCGCTGGATGGAGAAAAAGCCGGCGATTAAAATGAGCACGCCGTTCAATTTCGTCTCGACCGACGACATCATCGGCGGCAATTCGGGCTCACCAACTATCAACAAGAACGCTGAGTTGGTCGGCCTAATCTTCGACGGCAACATTCAATCGCTGGTCGGTGACTTTATTTATGACGAGTCAGTCAACCGGGCGATTTCTGTCGACGTGCGCGCGATGAACGAAGTGCTGCGGAAGGTTTTCGGCGCGAATGAAATCGCGGACGAGTTGACACAAGCCCGAGCAGAAACTTTCGGGGGAGGGTAAGGAGATCTTTCTTAGTAAGGACTAGGTTCTCAATTGATAGACTTGGCTGATCGTAAAGAATTAGCTTGAGTTTTTGAGCATCGCTTCGAATTGAATTAGGTGTTGGTGGTTAGATCAAACGCAAGAATCAAAGCATCTCCCGGAATGAGTTTGATGTTCGTCTGGTTCAAAGCAGCCGGGGAACGTCGTTTTCAGGCCATAAAGTTCAGCACCCCGCGGCGGTGAGAAACCTTCGCGCCGCCGGGTAACTCGACAATTCGCCCGCCACGATCGCCGAACAGCAAGCTCTCGACCGCGAAGACGTGGACACGTTCGATCCTTCGCAAATCGCCGCGGCAGCGCCGGAGCCACTGCCGCAGGGCACGCCGGCGCAGTGCTGATGGCGCCGAAGCAAGCAAATCCGTTCGTAAAGACGGGCAGTCTTTTCCCTCGGCACTAGGGCTTTCGTTAGTCGCAATGGACAGCGCAAAAAGGTGTCTGGCTGCGACCTCGAGGGCGTTATTGTCTTCGCGCAGAACTTCCGCCGTGCGGGCCAAAGCTTCCACCAGCTTCGGATTGAATGATTGCATTAACGGCAGCAATTGGGTGCGCACACGGACTCGAGCGAACCTTTCGTCTTCATTCATTTCATCAGCGCGAACCTCGACTCCCTGGCTCTGGCAATAGGTCGCAGTGTCGCCACGCCTGGCCCACGAAAGCAGAGGCCGCGCCAGCAAAGCCCCGCCTTTTTCAATCATCGTTCGCACCGGTTCGATTCCTCCCAACCCATCCAGACCACTGCCTCGCAAGAGATTCAACAGAACGGTTTCCGCTTGGTCGTCCATTGTGTGTGCGGTAAGGACGATCTCCGCCCGGTTTCTGTTAGCGGTCTTCGCGAGAAATTCATAGCGAGCGCGACGCGCGGCTTGTTCGAGATTGTCACCTGTTTTCTTCGCAAGAGTCTTAACTTCGACACTCCCGACTGAACTCTGATGACCGAATTGCTTTGCCAACCGCGCGACCCAACGCGCATCTGCATCACTCGTCAATCGCAGTTTATGATTCAGATGAGCGACACACAGCGTGAGATTCAGCTTGCCTGACTTGACTAGTTCATCCAACGCCAGGAGCAACGCCACCGAGTCCGCGCCGCCAGAGACAGCGACGATTACGGTTGCGCCGGTGGTGGCCAACTTAAGCTTCCGCCACTCGCGCAAGAGTGCTCGTGCAAATGAACTAAGCGTGCGCCCGCTCGATCGGGGCGTCGGTTTAGTTGCTGATCGCTTTCTTGTCATTTTGGGCGTTGATTTGGGCCAACCAAACTCGGGGAAATTCTAGCATTGCGTTCGAACGTCAACCAGGCATCAATTCTGGACTCGGATTTCCGCATGGGCTTGCCTATCGTCTGCGGCGAACATAAGATCGAACCGCCAAGGACTGAGATTAGTAATAGTCAGCCTAGTTTAATTCGCACCATGGCTACCATTGCCCGCAACGTTCGCACGACGCTCGAAATGATTAAGATTGAGCACACGCTCTTCGCGTTGCCGTTTGCTTTTCTGGGTGCAGTACTGGCGGCACGGGGACTACCAAGCGCGTCGCAAATCATTTGGATCACCTTGGCGATGATAGGAGCCCGTTCGACCGCGATGGCTTTTAATCGCATCGCCGATAAAGACTTCGACGCGCGCAATCCGAGGACGAAAATGCGCGCTATTCCGGCGGGAATTCTGTCAGTTGGCTTCGTGATGGCGTTCACGATGATTTCTGTAGGCCTCTTTCTCTTCGCCGTGACAAGGCTAAATCGTTTGACGCTGATCCTTTCGCCGATCGCCTTGGCCAGTGTCGTGTTTTATTCATACACCAAACGTTGGACGATGCTTTCTCATTTGGTTCTCGGCTGGTGTCTTTCAATTGCTCCAACAGGCGCTTGGATTGCCGTGCGCGGCGCCATCGATAGTCCTGTGCCGTTGCTGCTCTCACTCGTGGTGATGCTTTGGACGGCGGGCTTCGACGTCCTTTACGCCTGCCAGGATTACGACTTTGATTTGCGCGAGGGTTTGTATTCGATTCCCGCGCGAGTCGGCATCGCTCGCTCGTTATGGATATCGCGCGCCTTGCACGCGGGCGCGTTTGCAGCGTTGGTTGCGTTATACTTTCTGACGAATCTGGGAATGCCGGCCGTGGTGGGCGTAGTCGCAACCGGCGCGTTATTGATTTATCAGCACACGCTGGTGCGCGCGAATGACTTGAGCAGATTGAACGCCGCGTTTTTTACGACTAATGCGTTCGTGAGCGTGATCTTGTTTGCGTCTTTTGGCGCGGCCGTCTTGTTGGCCCGGTTCTTCTGAGAGGTCAATAGACTTATGCTCGATTCTCCATTCGGAAGGTTTGTGCTTCGGCTTGGTCCGTTGAAAGGAAAGATCGGCGAAGATGAATACCTCGCGGTTTGCCAACTCAATGAGCAACTCGTGATTGAGCGCAATCAAGAAGGCGATTGGGAGATTCAATCTCTCAATGGCGCAATCGATAGTCTGAGGAACGCAGCGTTGACGAGGGCAGTCGCAGATTGGGCGAAGAAGGATGGGACCGGGATTGGTTTCGGTGCTTTTACGGGATTCACCTTGCCGAGCGGCGCCGTTCGCGCACCGGATCACGCCTGGATTCGCAGGGAGAGATGGGAGACACTCTCGGAAGATCAGAAGGAAAGGTTTGCGCCATTTAGCCCCGACTTCGTTGTAGAAGTCCGAGGGAAACACGAATGTCTCAAAGAGTTGCAGGCGAAGTTGGAAGAGTATATGGCAAATGGGTCTCGACTTGGTTGGCTACTCGATCCAGAGGAGCATACAGCCTACGTCTATCGCGAGAGAGCGCCTGTTAAAGTCTTGAAGAACGCTGAGGCAATCAGTGGCGAGCCGCTGCTTCGCGGACTCACTGTGGATCTGACAGAACTATGGAATCCTTCGATCTAAACCTGAAGGCGCTAGCCACTAAAGTCGAGAACAGCGAACGGCTCTCGTTCGAGGATGGCGTTGCGCTCTTTAATACGGATGACCTTAACACGCTCGGCAAACTCGCCGATGCGGTTCGTCGGCAGAAGCACGGCCGCACGACTTATTTCAATGTCAATCGGCATTTCAATCCGACGAACGTCTGTTACGTTGACTGCAAGTTCTGCGGATTCTTTCGGACACCGCGCCAGCCTGGTGCGTACACGCACAACCTGGATGATTCTTTGCGCATCGCCGGTCAAGCGGTAAGCGAAGGCGCAACTGAGCTTCACATTACGGGTGGCTTAAATACAAAGTTGCCGTTCAGCTATTTCACCGACTTGCTCTCGTCTCTGAAGAAGCAATATCCGCAGCTCCATTTAAAGGCCTTCACGATGGTCGAGCTGGATCACTTCGCGCATTTCTACAAGATGAACGACGAGGATGTGATCCATCAATTGATGGATGCTGGATTGGATTCATGTCCAGGTGGCGGCGCCGAAATTTTTCGCGAGCCCACGCGTTCGATGATTTGCGCGCATAAATGCGACGCGCAACGTTGGCTCGATCTCGCGGGCAGCGTCCACGCGGCGGGTTTGAAAACGAATGCGACTATGCTCTACGGCCACATCGAATCGATCGAAGACCGGGTCGACCATCTAATTCGTTTGCGCGAACAACAGGACAAATCCGGCGGCTTTCAATGTTTCATTCCGCTGGCCTTCTATCCGCCTGACACGCAGATGGCTCACTTGCCGGGCCCATCCGGCGTTGATTCGCTGAAGACGATGGCCGTATCCCGTTTGATGCTCGACAACTTTGCGCACATTAAGGCTTACTGGGTTATGCTGGGCAAGCGACTCGCGCAAGTTGCGCTGCACTTCGGCGCCAACGACATCGACGGCACAATTACCGAGGGTGGCGAATTGTCCGAAAGTTATTCAGTCGAAACTAATAATGAAGTAAGGATGACAAGGCCTGAATTAATCGGCCTAATTGAAGAGGCAGGATTCGAAGCGGTAGAACGCGACACCGTTTACAATCGAGTCGAGACCGCAGCAATCGCATAACGATTCATGACAGCAGCAGCAACACAACAACGAACCATCACACTCGCTCATTCGCCGGATTCCGATGACGCGTTTATGTTCTATGCGCTGGCGACGAATAAGATCGATACTGGCGATTTGGATTTCGAGCACGTGCTTAAAGACATTCAGACGCTGAATGAAGAAGCTCGGCAAGGAATCTATGACGTAACTGCGATCAGCTTTCACGCCTACGCCTACATTGCTGACAAATACGCTCTACTGCCGCATGGGGCTTCGATTGGCGATAACTACGGTCCGGTCGTCGTGGCAAACGAAGACCTCGATCCATCAGAGTTATCTCAAATAAAAGTCGCCGTGCCGGGCACGCTGACGAGCGCCTTTCTCGCGCTACGCATCTTCAATCCGGATTTCAAATACGAAGTCGTGCCTTTCGATCAGATCATTGAAGCAGTTACCGAAGGTCGATGCGACGCCGGCTTGCTGATTCATGAGGGCCAGCTTTTCTATCACAATCTAGGTTTGCACAAAGTTCTCGACCTCGGCGAATGGTGGCACGAACACACGAACGGTCTGCCTTTGCCGATGGGCGGTAATGCCATCCGCCGCGACCTCGGCCCCCAGACGATCAAAGAAGTTTCAGGGCTGCTGAAAGAGAGCATTCGATACTCGCTCGACAATCGCGAAGATGCCTTGCAGTATGCGATGCAGTTCGCGCGCGACATGGATCCGGCGATAGCGGATCGTTTCGTCTCGATGTGGGTAAACGAACTCACGCTCGATTACGGCGAGCGCGGACGCGAAGCAGTTCAGCGTCTGCTCGTCGAAGGACACGAACGCGGGATTATTCCACATTCGGTTGATGTGCAGTTTGTTGACTGATCGCGTTCCGGCCCAACAATTGATCGTAACAGTCGGAAGGGCCGCGCGCGTGAGCTTAGCGACGAAGGTCTCCTGCGAACCCAGTAACGGGTGGAGCGAACCCATTGTAACCGGGAAGTCGAACGCGTCGGGCGTGGTTGGAAAATTTCCCGTCTGAGTTGTGCCGCTATCACCGAGAACGCCTTGAAGAGTCTTCTCTGGCGCCAGTCGCTCGAGAAGGCCAGCGCTGTTCTTATCGCAGGCTGGGCAACGAAGAAATTGAAGATTGTGCCTTTCTTCGCCGGATGGAAAAGACTTTGGCTTCATTCGCGGCAAATGGGTTCATGACGCGGTCTTTTGAAGGTTTGAAATAGAACCGAGCGCGGCTCTTTCTCCTGCAATTTCGGGCCTGCTGTGTTTCCGACCATTCCTTGACACCCCTCCGAGTGGCCCTTATCATGCTTGTTTCCGCATTGGCCGGAATCGTTGTCTGATGTATGTTCGAGTCGCTTTCCGACAAGCTAAAGCGGACGCTGAAAAATCTGCGCGGCGAAGGCGTCCTGACGAAGGAACACGTTGACGCGGCGCTGCGCGAGATTCGTCTGGCGCTACTTGAAGCCGACGTTAACTACAAAGTCGCAAAAGATTTTATTGCGTCGGTCAAACAGAAGGCCGAAGGCCAGCAGGTTTGGCTTGAGCTGAAGCCATCTGAGCAAGTCGTCAAGATCGTTTTTGAAGAGTTAGTTGAGCTACTCGGTGGCCAATCTTCACGGCTGGTTTTCACGAAGACGAGCCCGAATGTCGTGATGATTGTCGGCTTGCAAGGATCCGGCAAGACAACTTCAACGGGAAAGATCGCGCGCTGGCTGGCGCAGAATCAGCAACGCAAGCCGCTGCTGCTTTCAACCGACGTATACCGGCCGGCGGCGCGAGAACAATTAAAGGTCATCGCAAAAGCGACTGGCCAATCGATCTTTGAAAAGCCTGAGACAAACGATCCGCTCGAGTTGACGCGTGAAGCTTTGAAGCAAGCGCGTGATGTCGGGTACGACACGCTCTTGATAGACACCGCCGGACGCCTGCATATCGACGACGAGTTGATGCAGGAGTTGGTCAAGATCAAAAGCGAAACACATCCGGTCGAGATTCTTTTCGTTGCGGATGCGATGACCGGCCAGGACGCGGTGCGATCGGCCGAAGAGTTTCACGCGCGCATTGGCATTACCGGCGTGGTGCTGACCAAGATGGATGGCGATGCGCGTGGCGGTGCGGCGCTCTCGATCAAACAGGTCATTGGCCAGCCCGTAAAGTTTGTCGGCGTCGGCGAGAAGTACGATGCGCTCGAGCCGTTCTATCCCGACCGAGTTGCGCAGCGCATTCTCGGCATGGGCGATGTGCTTTCTCTGATCGAAGAGGTTCAAGACAAAATCGATCAGACGGACGCCGAAGCCCAGCTAAAGAAACTCCAGCGAAATCAGTTCACCCTCGATGATTTTCGTTCGCAACTCAGGCAAGTAAAGAAGCTCGGCTCTTTCTCAAAGATTCTGAAGCTATTGCCGGATCAACTGCTCGGCGGCGTCGGCATGCCGGACTTGACTGACGAACAATCAGAGTTAATGGAGAAAGAACTGAAGCGCACCGAAGCGATCATTGATTCGATGACGCGCGAAGAGCGATTTAATCACCTGATCCTGAACGCGAATCGGCGACGCCGCATCGCACGCGGGTCGGGTACCACAGTCGCGCAGGTGAACTCACTGATCAAGCAATACACTGAGATGCGGCGCATGATGCAAGGCATGTTCGGCGGTGGCTTCGGCGGAAAGATGATGCGGCGGATGGCCGGCATTCCCGGGATGGAAGGCAATGGCGATCCGATGTTGGCCGGCTTAGGTGCGGGACCAACGCGCCGCAAGAAAAAGAAAAAGAAGCGACGACGATAGCGATCGTTCGAGACCAAATTTCGTTTAGAGGCTGGCTGCTGCCAGCCGGTTTTTGGAGGAATACTTTGTTAGCAATCAGATTAATGCGCACTGGCGCGAAGAAGCGTCCGTCATATCGCATCGTAGTTAAGGAAAAGCAGTCGAAGCGCGACGGGTCGTACCTCGAAAATTTGGGTACTTACAATCCGACGCGTCAGCCGGCAGAGATCAATCTCAAGACTGAACGCATTCAATACTGGATCGAGAAGGGCGCTCAGCCAACTGACACCGTGCGTCAGTTGATCAAACAGGCGGCAAAGTCGGAAGCTGCGTCGGCTGAATCGCAGGCTGAAGCGGCCTAGTCGCGCCCTTTTCGTGTGGTTTAGTGGATGGTTTGACCGCCTCAAATCGGACGATCCACTAAATCACACGAAATGAACGAATGAACATGAAATATTGAAGACGATCAAGATCCAATAATGCGCGAAACTATCGAAATGATCGTCAAAGCCCTGGTCGATGACGCAGACGCTGTGGACGTGCGTGAGATCGAACGAAATGGAATGACGCGCATCGAAATCCGGGTGGCCCAGCCGGACATGGGCAAAGTGATCGGCAAGCAGGGCCGCACGGTGCGCGCTTTGCGCTCGCTGGTTTATGCTGCCGGGGTGAAGCAGCATCGCCGGTTTGTGCTCGATATTGTTGAATGAAGTGAGGGATGATCTAGTCGTCGTCGCGCGCGTGGCCAGAACGCGAGGACTACGCGGAGAAGTGATTGCGGATCTGCTAACTGATTTTCCCGAGCGCTTCGACGGGTTGGAAACTTTGATTGCGGTGGCGCCAGATGGCAGCCAAAGATCTTTGCAAATTGAAGAGCACTGGCTTCACGGAAACAGAATCGTTTTCAAGTTCGCCGGCTACGATTCGATTGAGGCGGCGAAGGAATTCGCCGGATTCGGACTCGCAGTCCCTGCGAGTGAGCGCGTTGAGTTAGCTGAGGATCAGTTTTACGAATGGGAACTGAAGGGTTGTCGCGTCGAGTCGATTGACGGAGAGTTCATTGGCAGCGTGAGCGCGGTGATGCGAACGGGCGGAGTCGAAGTCCTGGTTGTCGAAAATGACTCGGGACGTGAGTTCCTGATTCCGATGGCGCAGGAGATCTGTATCAGCGTCGATGTAGAGAAGAAACTGATTCGCGTCGATCCGCCGCCAGGACTTCTGGAGTTGTGATTTTGGAATTTTGATTTGCGATTTTTGATTATCGCTTCGCTCAGGTGACTCCGCTCATCGGAGAAACCGAAGACGAGAAGGTCGATCTCAAATCCAAAATCGGAAATCTAAAATCAAAAATGAAACCGCTTCGCGTCGACATCATCACGATCTTTCCCGACTATTTTCGCGCACCGTTTGACTACGGAATTATTCGGCGCGCGCGCGCTGCCGGTTTGGTGACGATCGAAGCGCACGACTTACGCACGTGGACCTCGGACAAGCACCATGTGGTTGACGATCGCCCTTTCGGCGGCGGCGACGGCATGGTGATGAAGCCCGAACCGATCTTTGCAGCAGTTGAATCGTTGACTGGAGCGAATCGCCGTGAAACCGTGCCGCAAGGAGCCCGCGTGGTCTTGCTGTCCCCGCAAGGACGACCACTTACGCAAGCGGTGGCGGCCGAGTTCGCAGAGTGTGGCCAACTGGTTTTGATTTGCGGACGGTACGAAGGTGTCGATGAACGTGTAGCCGACGCGCTGATAACGGACGAAATATCGATTGGCGATTACGTCCTTTCCGGAGGCGAGCCGGCCGCATTGATAATCATCGATACGACCGTCCGTTTGCTACCCGGTGCGTTGGGCAGCGAGACATCGGCGGCCACCGAGTCTTTCTCGGATGGCATCTTGGATTATCCGCACTACACACGGCCGCCGGAGTTCGAAGGCATGCGGGCGCCCGAAGTTCTGTTGACCGGCAATCACGCCGAGATTGCGCGCTGGCGTCGCGAGGCTGCTTTGGAGAAGACGAAACGCAATCGTCCGGATCTTTTGAAATGAATAGCGTGTCAGAAGCCTGACCGTAAGGGAGGGCAAGCCGGCCCTTGCTGACGCGCGGGCTTCTGACACAACCGCTAAGTTAAATTGGAGTTAATCATGAACCGCTTAGACAGCGTCGATAAGACGCAATTACGCAATAACATTCCCGCATTTCAACCCGGCGACACCGTTCGCGTTCACGTACGTATTAAAGAGTCAGAAACCAAAGAGCGCTTGCAGGCCTTCGAGGGCGTCTGCATCGCCCGCAAACATGGTGGGGTGCGTGAGACGATTACTGTGCGCAAGACTAGTTTCGGGGTAGGCGTTGAGCGAATCTTCCCGCTACACGCAACCGTTATCGATCATATCGACGTCGTAAAGAAGGGCCACGTGCGTCGGGCCAAGCTTTACTATTTGCGTGGCTTGCGCGGCAAGGCTGCCCGCATTCGCGAACGCGATACGCGCCAGGTTGAAGTTGCCGCGGCGGCGGCTGCTGCGGGCGCCAGAGAAGCTGCTGCTGCTGCTGAATCGAGTAACGAATCCTCAACGGGCGAAGAATAGAATTCTCCTCGCGATCGCAGATCATTTTCCATTTGTCATTTGACATTTTTCATTTCCCTCTCCTCTTGGGAGAGGGCCAGGGTGAGGGCGTAAATACGGAGAACAACTAGAACAACTACTCCCATTTCTCGCCGCCTAAGCCCTAACCCCGGCCCTCTCCCAGAGGGAGACGGAGTAGAAGAAAATGACAAATGGGAAATGATCTGCACATCGCAATCGACGCGCACTCCGTCGGAGCGCAACTGGGCGGAAACGAAAGTTACGCGACCAACTTGATCGAGGCCCTCGCCGAAATCGACCAAGTCAATTCTTATACTCTCTACGTTACCAAACAGACGGCCATCGATCGCTTCGCCAACCGTTGGCCGAACTTCAAAATAAAACGAACGCTGCCCCACACGCCGCTGGTGCGCATTCCGCTCACGCTTTCAAAAGAACTTCGCCGCCATCCCGTCGACGTGCTGCACGTGCAGTATACCGCGCCGCCTTTTGCACCCTGTCCGGTGGTCGTGACTATTCATGATCTTTCATTCGAGCACTTGCCGGAAACCTTCAACCGCCGTAGTGTCGCCCAGCTTCGGTTCACGGTGCGCCGGACTGCTCGCAAGGCGGCCCGAATTCTAACGTCGTCCGAATTTTCGCGGCGCGACATAGTCGAGACTTACGCAATCAATCCTGATCGGGTCGCCGTTACTGCGCTCGCCGCCCCAACGTACTTCGCGCCCGTTGAAAATGAGACAGAACTGAAAAAAATTCGCGAGAGTTATGGAATCGAGCGGGATTACATTCTATCGCTTGGTTCCATTCAACCGCGGAAGAACCTGGTGCGGCTTGTCGAGGCATATTTGTGCTTGCGCCGAATTCGTCGAGATAGTAAGCTTCCGCAGCTTGTCCTGGCAGGTAAACGCGGTTGGCTTGATAGCGAAACTTTTCATGCTGCCGATCGGGAGGGTTGCGGCAGGGACATTCTGTTTACGGGCTATGTTCCTGAGCGAGACCTCCCCGCGCTGTACAGCGGCGCAATCTCTTTTGTTTATCCGTCCTTTTTCGAAGGCTTCGGGTTACCGGTGGTCGAAGCCATGCAGTGCGGCGTGCCCGTAATTGCGGGAAATCAAACCAGCCTGCCCGAAGTTGTTGGTGAGGCGGGTCTGCTTTTCGATCCATTCGACACTAAGGCACTGAGTGACGCGCTCACCCGAGTGATTGATGACTCCGAGCTTCGCAAGATGCTAAGCGAAAAAGGTCTGAGGCGAGCAAAGAATTTCAGTTGGCGGACGACGGCGCAGCAAACTCTGCGGGCTTACGAAGAAGCCGCCGGCATGTCCGATAAGCTTTAGCTGATTTCGTCGCTTGTGCAATGTGATGAAAAACGCGCGGGCGACAAGACGCAAGCCAATCGAACAAACTTAATTTATGCGCATTGCGATTCTCGGCACGCGGGGAATACCTGCAAACTATGGCGGGTTCGAAACCTTTGCCGAACACCTCTCGACACGTCTGGCGGCGCGTGGCCATGAGGTCACGGTTTATTGTCGCGCGCATTACACCAGCCCGCGAGAACTAGAGTTTCAAGGTGTGCGTCTAATAGTCCTGCCCACGATTCGTCACAAATACTTTGACACGATCGTTCATTCCTTTCTCTCGGCGTTGCACTCGGTCCCCAGACGTTACGATGCGGCGCTGATTTGCAATGCAGCCAACGCTCCGTTCGCTTCCATCCTGCGATTGACCGGGACACCGGTTGCATTGAACGTTGATGGCCTCGAGCACAAACGGAAAAAGTGGAACTCGATTGCTCGCAGATATTATTTGTTGGCGGAAAGACTGGCGACGATTCTGCCGAATGAAACTGTTACCGATGCGCGCGTGATTCAGGAGTATTATTTGGCTCGCTATCGAGTCGCGTCGACGATGATCGCTTACGGGGCCGAGGTCGAGCGCCGGCCCGATCCATCGGTGAGACGTTGGCGAGTCGAGCCTAATCGGTATGTGCTTTACGTGTCGCGCCTCGAGCCCGAGAACAATGCGCATCTGGTAATCGAAGCCTTCAAGCGCGTGCGCACAGCGCATAAGCTCTTGATTGTCGGCGATGCTCCGTACGCCCGCGACTACATTGCCGATCTAAAAGCACGCGCCCGCCGGGATCGCAGGATCATCTTCACCGGTTTCGTCTTTGGCCGCGATTATCGCGCGCTACAACAAAACGCCTACTGCTACGTTCACGCCACCGAAGTAGGCGGCACGCATCCCGCGCTTCTGGAAGCAATGGGCTTCGGTAATTGCGTGCTCACTCTAGCCGCGCCAGAGAACATGGAAGCCATTGGAGACGCCGGCATCGCCTACGCCGACGAAAATGATCTCGCCGAAAAGTTACAGCGCGTCCTCCGCGACGGCTCCCTGGTCCAATCCTACCGCAACCGCGCCCAGGCGCGCGTCCAGGAGCTTTACGATTGGGATTACGTCGTCGATCAGTACGAACGTCTATTCGCTCAGATGGCCGGCCAGCCGTTGCCGGAACGAGATCAAATCAATATCACCCAACGCGCCTCCCAGGAAAAATCATTGAGCCGATCGGCTTCAGCGTGAGATCGCTGAGAACGCGACTTTTATCCAAAACTGACCGAGGTTAAGTTGTGGCTAACGGCGGAAACCATGTCGCCGCTGGGGCGCGAGTTGATGGAGTTCGCCCACGATAATGCCCGATCTGCCCTTTCAGATCTGACTAGTCTGACTAGCCCAGCTTACGCAATACAGCCCCGGGACCGTCAACACTGAACGGTTATTCTGATTGTGTCTACTTGATCGCTTTAAGACT
>QHXE01000203.1 GCA_003222835.1 Acidobacteriota bacterium
CGCAGCGGTGACGACAGCGCCGATCGCGAACACGGTGACTGCGGTGACAGCCATCGCTGTTGCGTAACTCATTCTCTCGGCGAAAAGGGCTTCAATATAAGCAACGGATCCGGCTAACAACACGCCGCATTGGTAGGCGAAGCCCGGGAGAAAGCCACGGACAGAGTCAGGCGACAACTCCGAAAGGTGCGCCGGGATGATTCCCCAAGCACCCTGCACCATAAACTGCATCACGAATGCGCCAACAATCAGCAGGGCGAGTGATGGCGCGAACGCCCACAACGGAATCGCCACTATGGCGCAAAGCAACGCGCAAATCATTGCACGGCGACGACCGAAACGGTCTGACAAGAATCCAAAAAGAATGCCACCGATGATAGCGCCAACCATAGAGATCGCAGTAACTGCCATTCGCTGAGCCGGACCGAATCCCCAGTAGCGCTCTAAGAAAGTTGGATACATGTCCTGCGTTCCATGGGAGATGAAGTTCATCATCATCATCAATAGTGTCAGATAAATGAAAAGCTTCCAGTGCGAAGCGATGCCACGGCCCAGGTCTTTCCAGCTTTCGTGCCGAGTTTCCTTCCACACCTCTGATTCCTTCACCTTCACGCGCACAAATAACGCTAACAGCGCCGGCAATCCACCAATGAAGAACATCGGTCGCCAGCCCCACCGCGGCAGCACAATCAAAGAACAGATGGCAGCCAGTAAATATCCTGCCGCGTAGCCTTCTTGCAGCAACCCTGACAACACGCCCCGCAAACGCGGCGGAACTTTCTCCATGGCCAGCGAGGCGCCCACGCCCCACTCGCCGCCCATGCCGATGCCGAAGAGTGCCCGCAGCACCAGAAAAGTGGCGTAGTTTGGCGCTAGGCCCGATAGCACTTCGACGATTGAATAGAAAATCAGATCCAGTATCAAAGGCAATCGCCGTCCGTACCGGTCCGCAAGCAAGCCGAAGATAAATGCGCCTACCGGCCGAAACGCGAGCGTAATCGCAATGGTGAAAGCGATATCGCGATCCGGCCGATGAAATTCTTTAGCGATTGCGGTCAGAGTGACGACGACGAGAAAGAAATCGAATGCGTCTAGCATCCAACCGAGAAAGCCCGCGAATAGAGCGGCGCGATGGTCGTCCTTTTCGATAGGGGTTTGGGCGCGCGCAGTCTGCGCTACTTCCTTTTCTTGCATGAAGGTCGGGCGGAATGTGTTCTTAGAAAGTAAACTTCAATCCAAGTTGTATCTGCCGGGACGTCGTCGTCGTTGAAGTAATCTTTCCAAATGTCGGAGAGACGGCCCCGGCAGCATTCGTGAACGAAGTCAGTCCCGACGGTATGGAAAAGTTTGGATGGTTGGGTAGATTGAAGATTTCGCCGCGGAACTGTAGCGTGTTGGTTTCGCTAAGCTTGAATGTCTTCACCACCGAAGCATCAATCATCACCAAGCCAGGACTGGTCAAGGTATTACGCCCCAGGCTGCCCTGTGTGTTTGCAGGCGGGAGCGCGAACGCCGCGATGTTCAGGTACTTCGCGGGGTCGCCCAGGATCGGATTGACTCCGGTTACGGCATCAGGTCTGTCATTAGCCGAAAAGCTGGTCGTATTGAGATTGCCCGAACCGTTAAAGCCCAGACGGATTGTGAAAGGCGGACCGGAAGCAATTGCCGCGATGTTATTCAACTGCCAGCCTTTGAGCAGCACGGCCTTCGCTCCTTTCGCGCCTTTCGCAAAGGGCAAGTCCCACGTCCAGTTGAAAGCAAGACTGTGCCTGACAGCGAAGGCTGACAATCCGCGATCGGTCGTGCGCTGGTACCAGTTCGATACGTACTGCACATTATTGTTGAAGTCCTGAGAGTTGATGCCGCTCGCGTCATCAACCGAATGCGCGAAAGTGTAGGAAAGCTGCGCTCTGAAGCCACGTGAATAACGCTTGATCACGCTGAGCTGAGCTGAGTTGTAAAACGACTGAGCGTCCGTGATTCGCTGGAAAATGCCGAGGAAGTTTTTGTTGCGCCGTCCGAGCGCTGGTTGAAACACGGTTCGCCCATTCACGATGCCAAACGGCGCCAGGTTCGCCTCGCCAATGCGTATTAAATGGTTGCCGCGTGAGCCGGCATAACCGATCGTCACATCCACGTTGCCGGGCAAGGAGCGCTGAAGGCTCAAGTTGTACTGCATGATGTAGGGATTTTGCAGGTCGAAGTTGATCGTCTGCACCAGCGGCAGGACGTTGCCTGGGTTCTTCGTGCCGATCAAGGCCGCCAAACCTGTTAGCGAAACATTCGTAAGCGAGCTGCGGAACATGAACGGCGGGTTTAGTGCGCCCGAGAAGACGTAATACTTGGGCAATATCTCGTCATAGAAGATCCCAAAGCCGGCCCGCACTGATGTCTTGCCGTCTCTGAACGGATCCCACGCCACACCAATTCGTGGCGCAAAATTATGCACCGAAGGGTTCGAGTGCCAAGGGTCGCCCACGGTGATGGCAGGGTCCGACGGAGTTCGGAGGTTCGAAATCTTGCCCTGCTTTTCTGTCGGTGTTGTGACAAATTCATAGCGCAGTCCCAGATTCAGCGTAAGATTCGGCCGCACCTTATAATCGTCCTGCGCGTAAAACCCCCACAACCATTGACGATAGGCCCGCACCCCATCCTGCTCCTGCGGCAGCACCCAGTCTATCTGTCCGACTTGTCCCTTCAGGAACGCCGTAACGTTGTTAAAGGTAACGATGCCACCAAGCTGGCTCAGACTATACTGATTGAACTGGATGCGCTGACCCTGAAAACCAAGCCGCAACGAATGAGCGCCATGAGTCCAAAACAACGAATCGCTCCATTGATAATTGTTGAGCCGGTCAAAACGCGGCAGCCGAAAATCACCACCGATATCGCTTGCCACGCCCCGTACTGTAATGAAGCCCAGCGGTTCGCCCGGCACAAACAGCGACGACGTCGGAAGCTCGACAGTCCGCACGCTGCGGGCCAACTGGGTGGAGCGATTAAATCCGATTCGAAGCGTGTTAAGGAGCGTTGGTGAAAAGGTGTGCTGATGTTCGATGGTCAGATACTGATTACGCGAGCGCTCTTTGGTGAACGAGTCAGGAGGCGTGGCCGCTGACCACCGGTTTACATTTCCGTTATCCAGGGTATAGCGCCCGAAGATTGTGTTCTTCGTGGAGAAGGTATGGTCAATGCGACCCTGAAAAAAATCTTCATTTGTCGGTTGCGTGCGAGAAAAGAAGTATTCGGCAACGCCGCCGCCGAGGTTGCCTCCATTCGCGTGCGGAAACAGTTTGTCCACTAGTACGGCGGCATCAGGGTTCACGGTAAACGGCGTCTGACCGGGAATAATGCCCTGCCGCGCGTTGTCATCGGGCACCGATGTCAGACCGGTAATCCCCAAACGCTCGCGCAATCCTTCGTAAGCTGCGAAAAAGAAAGTCTTGTCCTTGCGGATGGGACCTCCTATGACGCCGCCAAACTGGTTGCGCTTGAACGACGGTATCGGATCAGACGCCCGATCGAAGAAATTCTTTGCATCCAGCGCCGAGTTGCGATGAAATTCGAACATCGAGCCGTGAAAGGCATTCGTGCCCGAGCGAGTGACGGCGTTGATGACTCCTCCTGCCGAGCGGCCAAATTCGGCAGAGTATGCATTGGTCAACACCTGAAACTCGAGGACGGCATCGACTCCAAGGAGCACGCCACCTACCGAGCCGGGCGTCTTGTTATAGACGTTATTGATGTCCGTGCCATCCAGGAGAAAATTGTTGTGTTCGGGGCGCGCACCATTAATGGAGATCTTCGGCGTGCGACCGCCTACGACGTCACTGCCGGCCGCCAGCGCCGGCGTAACTCCGGTTTGCAGCAGTGCCAGTTGCTGAAACGAGCGGCCGTTCAATGGCAGGTCCCGGATCTGCTTGTCGTTCACCAGTCCGCTCATCGCGGCGGAAGTGGTATTGACCGTGGTAGCGTCAGCAAGAACATTGACTTGGCTGGCAATGTCGCCCGGCGAAAGCGTCACGTCAATGACGAGTTCTTGCCCAACCGCCAGTTTGATTCTCTGTCGAAGCTCTTTCAGGTATCGTCCTGCTCCATCAGTTTCGATCTGCCGAGACGCATCCGTGTAGATATTCCGCGCCGCAACCTTGGCCGAAACAATTGCCGCTCCATTCGAATCGGTGACGATTCCCTGAATGCTGGCACTGACGGTTTGTGCCGAACTCGAGCCAGCGCAAATTAACAACATTAGCAGCAGTCCCATTGTAACTCGCATGACAAGATCCTCCTTCAAGAGTTAGTGCCTCAATCGGCAAGAACTTATCCGCCCGGACGTACTGGAAGCCAGGTCGCTATTCTTCGCGTGACGCTCTCGGGCGCAATGTGTCCAAAGTAATCTCGGTGCTCACGTTGACTCAAGGTTAGTTCCGAGAACTATAATCTATTCCCGTATGTCGGTGAAACAATAAAATCGCTCGAATCTTTACCGAGCCAACCAGGAATGATTGCCGCCGCGTTAACATTTCCATGCTGATCAAAAGACCCAGCGATATCAAGTCGAGCGAAATTACCGATCAAACAACCTATCTGAATCGTCGCTTTTTTATGCGCGGCGCGATTCTGGCGGGTTCGGCGACGGCTACGGGACTGCTCTATCGCAAACTAAATCCGCCACCCGCGATTGTGGAAGAGCGGCCAAAAATTGCCGGTTTGGTTAAGCCGCCGACCGATGAAGCGATTCGCGGCGGGTTCAAGGTGAACGAGCCTCTTACTTCGCTCGAAGACATAACCAACTACAATAACTTTTATGAGTTCTCGACTGAGAAGCGGTCGGTAGCTACGGAAGCGCGCGGTTTTGTCACGCGACCTTGGGCGGTAGAGGTCGGCGGGTTGGTCGGCAAGCCGAAGGTCTTCGATATCGATGATTTGCTAAAGCTCGCGCCTCAGGAAGAGCGCATCTATCGTCATCGCTGTGTCGAGGGATGGTCGATGGTGATTCCATGGGTCGGTTTTCCGCTGGCAGCGCTGCTGAAGCAGGTCGAACCGCTCTCGTCCGCGCGTTACGCGGCGTTTCAGACTTTGCTTGATCCAAAGCGAATGCCGAATCAAAAGACCGGCGTGCTGGATTGGCCGTACGTCGAAGGCCTGCGGCTGGACGAAGCGCTGAATCCGTTGGCGATTCTAGCGACTGGAATGTATGGCCAAACGATGCCGCCTCAGGACGGTGCGCCGATTCGTCTGGTCGTGCCGTGGAAGTATGGTTTCAAGAGCATCAAGTCGATCGTAAAGATTATGCTGGTCGCGGATCAGCCGCCTACGACCTGGAACATCGAAAGCCCGGGCGAATATGGGTTTTATTCGAACGTAAACCCGAACGTCGATCATCCGCGCTGGAGCCAGAAGATGGAGCATCGCATCGGCGAGTTCGGATCGCGCCCAACGCTTGCCGCCCAAACGCTTGACCATTCTGTCGGTTGAGGTAATCGCCAGCGGCAGCATTAAAAAGAAAGCCGTCATGCCGATCGCTATGAACGGTCGCTTCGCCACATCGCCAGGAATGGTTTTCAGATGAAAGAAACGGTCGAAGGCCACATAAGTCATCAGATGAAGTGATCCATAAAAGAACGCGAAAAGCCCCAGCATACGACGAAACTTGATTAACCAATTCAACCCGGTAATCCGTCTCGCCGGCGTAACTCCCAGACTGATTAGCAGAAACACCAGTGTCAACATCCCGGTCGTGCGGGTAACAAACTCCAAAGGATTCGCCCCGACCTGCTTTCGATACACATCCCATAACAGTAGTGTAAGCGGCACGAGGCCATTGACGAAGAGAACGAGTTTGGCGAAGCGTGTGTCTTTCATGGCTAAGGAATTTGAGTACCGCGGGGAAACCTCAAGGTCAGGAAGGGTGGCTTGCCCCCGCTGCTTTGTAAATTCATCTACCTCAAAATTAAGACTAAGCGCGGGGGCAAGCCACCCTTCCTGACCTTGAGGTTTCTGCCAACCGGACTTCCTGCCAACGAATTCAGTAATTCGCCCTCAAATCCATTCCTTCATAGAGATGCCCGGCCTGATCGGCGTAACCATTGAACAAGAACGTAGGGCGCGATCCGAACTCGCCGATGC
>QHXE01000204.1 GCA_003222835.1 Acidobacteriota bacterium
ATGGAGAGTTGCGCTCGATCGCGGCACCAGTAATCCGCAACCCTCTGGTCCAATCGCGCCCTTGCAATTCCCGAAAGACGAAGGGCCGGTAACTAAGAAAGTCGATGTTTATGCTGCGACTGGACGCGCATTGCTGCTGAACTTAGAAGCTGAGTTTTCAAACGCGTCATCTTCGCAAGGGATCGAAAAGGCATTTCATTCTTATTTAGCCGATGATGCCAGGTTATTTCGCGAGAATAGCTTTCCGGCAGTCGGCAAGCAGGCAGCGCTCGCCCTGCTCTCAACCAAGAAAGGAATTCTCAGGTGGCAACCAACAATGGCCGACATTTCTCACTCGGGCGACTTGGGCTACACCTACGGCATGTACGATCTCAAGGGCGCAAGCGCTGATCAAAAGCCTGAGCATGGTAATTATGTTCGCGTTTGGAAAAGACAAATGAATGGCCGATGGAAAGTCGTTATCGACATCCTGAATCCAATGCCTTCATCCTAAACCGAAGAGCAATTAAACCAGCTTCAATTGACATCTGAAATCCAACCTTTTTATTATCAACCTCCAAAAAGTTATTCCGCTGTGGTAGTCGTGGGGCCCAGCCTCCCGAAAAGAGATTCTTATGATAAGCGTCAAAGAACTAACGAAAAGATATGCCCGCAACCTTGCGGTCGACCACATTTCTTTTGAAGTAGCGAAAGGTGAAATTGTCGGCTTTCTGGGCCCGAACGGCGCCGGGAAGACGACCACGATGCGCATGCTGACTGGGTTTCTGTTGCCGACTTCGGGCACGGCCACGGTCGCGGGATTCGATGTCCTCGAAAAACCGCTCGAGGTCAAAAAGCGCATCGGATACTTACCGGAAACGCCGCCGCTATATCACGAGATGATCACCGACGAATACTTGTCGTTTGTCGGCAAGCTAAAGGGTTTGTCCGGGGCCGAATTAACCCAGCGCATCGATCATGTTTGCGAGCGCTGCGCCATCACGGATGTTAAAAAGAAGCAACTCGGTAAGCTGTCGCGGGGTTATCGCCAGCGCGTCGGGCTGGCCCAGGCTATCATTCACAATCCTGAAGTGTTGATACTTGACGAGCCTACCGCGGGACTGGATCCGAAGCAGATCAATGAAACCCGCGATTTGATCAAGGGTCTGGCCGGCGATCATACGATAATTCTCAGCACGCACATTCTCCCCGAAGTCGAGCAGACCTGTGAGCAAGTCGTCATCATCAACAACGGTAAGATCGTGGCTACGGATTCTGTCCGCAATTTGCGGAGCCGTGCTCGCGGCGGCGAGTCCGTGATCGTTGAAGTCGGGGGCGGTGACGGCGGCCTCGAAACCGAAGATGTGCGCCAACGTTTGGCGCAGATCGCGGGTGTGAGCAACGTAACGCTCAAGGAGAGCCACGATGGCCACTACACATTCGAGATTGAAAGCGAGAAGGATTTCGTGCGCGGCGATCTCGCGCGCGCGGTGGTGGCATCCGGCTGGGAACTCAACGAACTGCGGGCCACGGCGATGAGCCTCGAAGAGATCTTTCTGCAACTGACTCGCGAGGAAGCGGGGGCTAAAGTTGAGAAGCCGGCGGCAGAGAAAATGAAAACGTTTTGATGGAAGCAAATAGCTATCGATCGAGCGACTCGCTCGTCGCGGGTTCCATCCAGCGGGTTTAGTTTCGCCAACTCTCATTCACACACGGCTTCAGCCGGGTGATTAGGATGAAGGTAATATGGGGTCCGTTCAACCGTTTCAACGGTTTCTCACGGTGGCCCGAGCGCCACCTGGCGCAAGCAAAAACCGTTGAAACGGTTGAGCCGTCGCTCAATCGCTGCTTTAGTGACCCGGTTAAAACCGGGTGTGAATGAGAAGAGAGTGTAGAGAGCAAATTTCAACCATCATGAGAAACATTTTCATCATCTGTCGCAAGGAACTGCGCAGTTATTTCGTTTCACCCATCGCTTATCTGCTCCTCACGATGTTTGCTCTGATCTTCGGGTTTTTCTTTTGGAACTCGCTGGGGTACTTCGTGCTCATGGGCATGCAATCGCAGATGCGCGGCGAGTCATTTCCAATGAATCTGAACGAGCAAATCGTACGGCCGCTGTTATCGAACGTGGGTGTGATTGGACTGTTCTTTATTCCCCTGATCTCCATGCGTCTGTTTGCCGAAGAGAAGCGTAGTGGAACGATCGAGCTGCTAACTACTTCGCCGATTCGCGACATTGAAGTGATTGTCGGCAAGTGGCTGGCCGCGGTGGCGCTCTATGCGTGTCTGCTGCTGGTCACGGCGGTGAATTTTCTTTTCCTTTTCAAGTATGGCAACCCGGATTGGAAGCCGCTTGCGATCGGTTATCTGGGGCTTTTCCTGCAAGCCGGAAGTCTTTTAGCCATTGGCACGTTTATCTCCTCGATGACAAAAAATCAGATCATCGCCGGCGCAGTCACGTTTGGCGTTTGCATAATCCTTTGGGTGCTCGAGTGGGTCAGCGGCTATGAAACTGCCGCCTGGGCCAAAGTGCTCGCGTACATTTCGGTCATGACGCATTACGAGTCTTTCGGCAAAGGGGTGCTCGATTTAAAGGATGCCATCTACTATGCGACCCTGATTTTCGTGGGATTGTTTCTCACCTCTCGGTCCGTTGAATCCCTGCGCTGGAGGTCATAAATGAACACTGAGTTACTTAAGGCCAGACAGACGAAGTTCGCGGTTTACATCGGCATCTACGTAGCGATAATTATGACTGCTGTGGTGGTGGTAAATGTGCTCGCGAATCGTTATGACAAATCGTATGACGGGACCGCAAACAAGCGCTACAGTCTTTCGGATCAGACTAAGAAGATTGTCAGAGAATTGAACCAGGACGCGACGATACGTTATTTCGATCAGAGCACCAGATACAATCAAGCGAAAGATATTCTGGATCAATATTCGAACCTCTCGCCGAAAATTCATATCGAATACGTCGATCCCGACAAGAGTCCTGAAGTTGCGCGCGCCGCCGGCATCAAGAATTACGGCGCGGCGGTCGTAGAAATTGGCGGCAAAAAGGAAGAGGCAAAGAGTCTGACGGAAGAAGGCATCACCGGTGCTTTCATTCGCGTTTTGAAAAATAGGACCCGCACGGTTTGTTTTGTGAGCGGCAGCGGCGAGCATCAGATCGATGATTCCGATCGCAACGGCTATTCGCGATTCAAGGAACTGCTCGGGAAAGATGAATACGAATCGAAATCGATCAATCTGCTCCAGAAAGCTGAGATTCCAGCCGACTGCACGGTTATAGTGGTCGGCGGACCTACGAGCGATTACCAACAGCCGGAAGTCGACGCGATCAAGACATACGTCGAAGGCGGCGGGCGGGCACTGTTTATGCTCGACGCGCCGTTGAAGCTGGGTAAATCAGAGATCGCCGACAACGATGTGCTGGCAAAACAATTGGAGAATTGGGGAGTGACGCTGAACAAGGATCTGATTCTGGATCTCAATCCCGTCGGACAGCTTGCCGGTCTCGGGCCGCAGGTCGCACTGGTCTCGACCTATGAGAGCCATCCAATCGTTAACGAGATGAAGGGCAACGCCACCGGCTTTCCGCTATCGCGGTCGATGGAGATCAAGAGCGGCGACAAGACCACAGTTGAAAAGCTCTTTACTTCTTCTGAGACGAGTGTGGCGACCGCGAATCTCAGCTCGCCGGAGATCGATCCGAACGATCCGAAGAATAAAAAAGGGCCACTGATAATTGCGGCCGCTGGTTCCTACAACACGGGCAAAGAGAACTCGCAGGGACGATTTGTAGTGGTGGGTAGCTCGTCATGGGCGGCGAACTCGTTCATCAATTTCAACGGCAATCGTGACTTGGTTCTGAACACGATGAACTGGCTTTCGTCGGACGAAGACCTGATCTCGATTCGGCCAAAGGAACAAGACGATCGGCGGATCACTATGACGCAATCGCAATTCAGTTGGGTGCGTTTGACAAGTCAGTTTCTGCTGCCGCTGGTGGTGATTGTATTCGGCGTTTCGGTGTGGTGGCGCAGAAGATAAGATGAAGAACCGAGGATTGATTATCGCCGCTTTCGTTCTAGCCGCGCTGCTGGGCCTGTCGCTACGCGACGAGAGGAATTAATCTCGCCGTTGTCCCGGCGTTGAAACGCCGGGCTAAACTCATGCCGACGCTACGCGTCGCCGAACTGATTCTCAAATTTGGGAAAGTTAATGAAGAACCGTGGACTTCTTATCGCCGCTTTAGTTCTCGCCGCGCTGCTGGGCCTTCTTTACTGGTCCAATCGCCATCCGCGAAGTGATAACAGCAACCCGGCTTTGCCGACTCCGTCGGAACCGGCGCCGAACATTCTTAGATTTAATGAGGGAGATATTAACAAGATCGAACTCAAGAAGAAGGGCGGCGATCAAATCGTTATTGCCAAAGACAGCAATGGCAAGTGGCAAATTACTTCGCAGAAATTGATGGGCGTCGACGACTCTGCGATTTCGAGTATGTTGTCGACTCTATCGCCGCTTAAGTCCGAACGTTTAGTAGAAGAGAAGGCCGGCAACGTGGCCCAGTATGGGCTCGCCGAACCTAAGCTCGAAGTCACCATCACCGATAAGAACAACACTGTGAGCAAACTGCTGATTGGCGACGATACGCCGACGGGCAGTGGCGCCTACGTTCAGCTTGCCGGCGACCCGCGCGTGTTCACGATCGCGAGTTTCACCAAGACCAGCCTCGATAAAGGCTTAAACGATCTGCGCGACAAGAGGTTGATCACGGCCGATGCGGACAAGATCACTCGTCTTGAACTAACAGTCAAACAACAGACCATCGAGTTTAGTCGCGATAAAGAGCAGTGGCAGATTTTGAAACCCAAGCCGCTGCGCGCCGACGGCGCAAAGGTTGCCGAACTCGTGCGCAAAATCACTGATGCGAAGATGGATCTGACTGCCGCGTCCAGCGAAACCCCTGGCTCATCTCCAACGCCCGGGGCGTCGCCGTCCAAGGCTCCAACGCCGGCTATCAAGAACGACCCCGCCTCAGCGTTTGCTTCGGGCTCCGTGATCGCTACGGTCAAGGTAACAACCGACTCGGGTACACAGCAAATCGAAGTGCGTAAGAACAAAGACGATTATTACGCCAAGTCGAGTGTCACTGACGGCGTCTACAAAGTTGCTGCCGAGTTGGGCCAAGCTCTCGACAAAAAGCTGGACGATTTTCGCAATCAGAAGGTTTTCGACTTTGGCTCCGCCGATCCAAGCAAGATCGAAATCCACGACGGATCGAAGACCTACGTCTTAAGCAAGAGTGGCGATGATTGGACGGCAGCAGACGGCAAGAAATACGAGAAGGCCGGCGTGGACGCCCTCGTGAGCAAGCTTCGCGATCTAAAAGCCACAGATTTTGCCGACTCCGGTTTCGGCGCCTCTGCGCTGCAAATGACGATCACTTCCGATGATGGAAAGCGCACGGAAAAAGTCTCACTCTCGAAAGGCGCCAAGAACGCCTTGGCCCGCCGCGAGGGCGAATCTTCGCTTTACGTACTCGATGTGAATTTAGTCGCGGATATCCAAAAGTTGTTGAGCGATCTGAAGAGTTAGTCAAGATCATACGCAATACATTGCAGCCGTGATAAATTATGCGGCGGAGGATCTTCTATGACCCTGGAGACGCTAATCAGGTCTGACCTTTGGAAAACTTTTGAGAAGCAGGCGCGCAAACAAAAGAAGCAGCCGAGCGATTTGTTGGCGGAACTTCTGCGCGAGCATCTTGAGATTGCGGAAG
>QHXE01000205.1 GCA_003222835.1 Acidobacteriota bacterium
CAACCGTAACTCTTCAACGCCGCGGCCTGTTGCTCGGCAGCTTGTTTACAAACCGAGACTAGCGTGGACTTGGTTTGGGGGTTCTGAGCGAGGCCCCGCCACGATTCGCGCCACTGGGCCAACGCATTCTTGTACTGGGCGCGCGCAACTTCCGGCACCTTGCTGGAGACGCAGGCGTCGTACTTGGCGAGGAAGTCATCGCATTCGGGCACGCCAATCTTCTCGCCGGACGAAGCCATGGTCTTCTCTGGGGTCTTCGGCTTATCAGTGCTACCCGCAGTCGAGTTGCTGTTGCTCATCGTTTCTGTCTTGCTGCATCCGATCAAAATGGCAACGCACAGGACGACGAAAATCAATAAAGTCATTCTTAACATCGGATTCTCCTTCAATGTTCGGACGTGAACGCCTGAACGGTTATCGGAAAGGGATTGAAAAAGCGGCGCTATAATACACGAGACGATAGAAATTGACAGCCATTCCCGCTCGCCGCTGGTCTAACTGCAAGTTGGCCTCAGGACAGCCGCGTTTCCGCATCAAGAATACGCCACGAGACAGGACGAGACTGATCAGGAATTTTGCGAAAGTAAGATGTCAAGGCGCAGAGAAGCCTTCGAGATCATTTTAGCTAGCGCCACGAACCAATAAATCCTTGACCAAATAAGGTAGTCGCTGTAGAGTGCCCGCGAAAACTCTCGAGGGCGCCGACACTTTATCCTTTCGCACTCGTTGGGTTACAGTTTCGATCGTGATGGCGGGGCCTTTGGAGCTTCACCTCTGGCTATTCACATGCGAGCCGCAAGACCGTTTCCCACTTTGTCGGCGAGGAACCCATGTCACACGTCCCAATTTGTTCTAATCTGAAACGCCTGAATGAGCCAATAAGATGCGAAGACACGTTCTAATTGTGAGGCGCGGGAAATTAGCCGTGGCTCTATTATTTGTCCTGACTTACGTCCTGTCCGCGTCCGCCCAGCCGCGCAGAACGTCTGACGACACCCAAACCAGTTCAATTCTCTCTGCAGAAAAACGAACGGCCCGCCACTTCGAATCACTACGCAAATCGCCGCCGCAACTGCTGGCATTTCTGCTGGCCATGCCGAAAGGCGGCGATCTTCATAATCACCTGTCCGGTGCGATTTATGCCGAGTCGTATATTCAATGGGCCTCGGACAATGGGCTCTGTATCAACACCACGACGATGGCCTTGTTGCCGCCTCCGAAGACGGGTTGCGATCCTAAATTGGGCCAGCCAACGGCGAGCACTGCGCTCGCGAACTCGACGCTCTACGGACAGATGATCGATGCGTGGTCGATGCGCAACTGGCAACTGTCCGGGCAAAGCGGTCACGATCATTTCTTCGATACGTTCGGCAAATTCGGGCCAGCCACCTGGAACCAGACGGGAAAGATGCTCGCCGAAGCGGTGGCGCGAGCGGCCCGCGGTCAGGTGCTTTATCTGGAGTTGATGCTGACGCCGGACGGAACGTCGACTGGTGTCGTCTCCAACCAGATCGGCGACAAAGTCGGCTGGGATGGAAATCCCGAAAGTACTCTGAATAAACTCAAGAGCAGCGGGATTGACAGCGCAGCGGCCACCGGGATCAAGAATCTACAAGACGCCGAGACCGTCAAGAATGGCCTCTTGAGATGCGGCACCGCTGAGGCTGATCCTGGTTGCCGGGTGACTGTTCGCTACATCGCGCAGGTCTCCCGCGGCTCGAAGCTCCAGCAGGTCTTTGCCCAGATGGTCACGGGGTTCGCCCTGGCCAACGATCCCAATTCAAAAGTCGTGGGCCTCAATCTCGTGCAACCGGAAGACAGCCTTTCGTCAATGACAAATTTTTCCGTTCAGATGCAGATGCTGCAGTACCTTCGGCCGCTGTATCCACGGGCGCATGTAAGCTTGCACGCCGGCGAACTGGCGCCCGGCGTTGTGCCGCCCGACGGTCTGACATTTCACATACGCGACTCTGTCATAATCGCGCGCGCCGAGCGAATCGGTCACGGCGTGGATGTCATGCACGAGCGCGAACCGTTTGAACTCTTGAAAGAAATGGCCCAGCGTCACGTGATGGTCGAAATCTGTCTGTCGAGTAATGATTTGATTCTCGGCGTCGCGGGAGCGCAACATCCGCTCGCGACTTACATGCAATACGGCGTGCCCGTCGCACTCGCTACTGATGACGAAGGCGTCTCACGCTCGGAAATTTCGCGCGAGTTTTTGAAGGCCGCGGAGGATCAGGGCCTCGGATACCTTCGTTTGAAAACCATGGCGCGCAACAGCCTTCAATACGCGTTCATTGCCGGCAGCAGCCTGTGGAGCGACGCGCATAAGTTTGTGCCAGTGACGCAGTGCGCTCAGGACATCGCGTTGAGGAAACTTACTTCGAATATTTGCCGGCAGTACGCGGAGAGCAGTGAGAAGGCGAAGTTGCAATGGAATCTCGAGGAAGAGTTCAGGGAGTTTGAACGAGAGTGGTGATCGGGTTTCCTGCTTCTCTAGCAAAGAAAAGCGCCGAGCACTTCTTAGACGTGCCCGGCTCTTAAGTGGAATTGAAATCTGCTTTGGAATTCAGACGCCGTCGGCTTCACTTTCGGCTTTTTCTGCCGCGGCTCTGCGCCGTCGGCGGGCCGCTCCAGCCAAACCTGCCAGGCCGGTGCCCAGCAGCACCATAGTGGTCGGCTCGGGTACTGGCCCGGCCTGAGCACCGTAACTGAACCGTTCCGGTCCACCGTTAACATTACTGAGGGCCGCTGACAAGCCAAGTCTCAATGCCGGATCATGGTCCATAGCTGCTTGCAATCGAGCCGCCGCCTCGGCGTCCAGGCCGAAGACGAAATCTGAATTTGCGCCCTGTCCGTGCCTGAATTGATCCAACGTTACCGGTGCGCCGTTAATCAGATCCGCCGAGAAAACAGCATTGCCCGCCTGATCATAAACCGTGAGTAGTAACGAATCGACGGTGATCGGAGCTTTGTCTCCGCCGTTGGCTTCGTTGATATTGAGCAGCACCCGCAAGTCGCTGGCCCGCCCAATTCCGAGATCGGTCAGCGAGACCGTGTGTTGATGTGGTCCGGCACTAATATCACCAAAGTCGACGTCGCGGCTACCGTTCCACCTGACTCCACCCGCTTCAGTGGTGCTGTGACCATGATGTTGAAGATTCAGCGCCGCGAGTGGCGGCACGAGTTTCTGTATATCGGGGCTGACGAGGACGAGGCCATCAGCGCGAGCACTGCCACTCAACAGACAGATAAACGTGATCACTGCGAGGCCAAGAGCGATTTTGGATAATAGTTTCATCGATTGCCTTTCTTCAATTGCGATTTCTGTCGCGGACAGAGCAGATGCCGATTGACATCCCAGCAACCCGGCGCCGCGCTCAGTAATTGAAGAAAGGCTAAAAGAAAACAGCTTTCCGAAAAAGAATAAAGCGCGTTTTCCAGAAGAAAGAGTGAGAAAAGTGCGCTATGACCAAACCCCAGAGGCGGATGCAAGGCTAGTGTTTAGAGGCAAATCTAAAGACGCGACGCAGAAATTCTCATCCGAACGGCTTATCGATCGATGGGCTTTGCGCGGTAAAAAACTTCGGGCCGCTGTCAGTGATGTAAAGACAATCTTCCAGACGAATTCCAAACTCGCCATAGATCGCTATCGTTGGTTCGTCGCTGAAGCACATGCCCGGTTGAATCGGCGTTTTGTTGCCGCGGACGAAGTTGGTCCATTCATGTCCGTCGAGACCGATGCCGTGACCGGTGCGATGCGGCAAGCCGGGCACTTTGTAATCGGGGCCAAAGCCGGCGTCGGTGATCACTTTGCGTGCGGCCGCATCCACAGATTCGCAGGGCGCGCCGACCTTTGCGGCGGCAAAGCCGGAGTCTTGTGATTTGCGTTCCAGGTTCCAGATGTCGCGCTGACGCTGAGTCGGCTTGCCGAAAACAAAGGTGCGCGTGATGTCCGATTGGTAACCTTCGACGCTGCAGCCGCCGTCCATTAGGACCACGTCGCCCGCGTGCAACTTCTGCGGAGTGATGCTGCCGTGTGGAAACGCAGTGTACTTGCCAAAGCTGCAAAAGATTCCCCCATCCACCCCGAGGTTGCGAAGCGCAGTGGCGCAGTTGCCGGCAAACTCTTGTTGCGGCATGCCGTCGCGCATCGTTGCCCAGGTCGCGTGATAAGCGATCAGGAGCAGATCGTTTGATTTTTGGAGCAGGGCGATCTCAGCGGGCGATTTGAACATGCGACAGCCGGCGGTGATGGGCGTGGCGCTAACGAACTCGATCTTCTGGGTCTGCTGACGAATGCCGTCGTAGAGAAAAAAGCGAACGCGTTCTTCGATTCCGATCCGGCCAGTGCGAATGCCACGGTCACGAAAGATTTCCGCGACGCGAAGGTAAGGACTCGCGTCTTCTTCCCAGGTGCGCACGTCGTTGCCGAATCTGATCAATTCACGCGCGCGCTCCTCTTCAAACTTCGGGCAGATCCATGCCAGCTCACCGCGTTGCGGAATCACTGCTGCGAACATGCGCTCGCTGGTGCCCCAGCGCACGCCGGTGAAATAGAACATGCTCGAACCGGGCTCAATGTAGATCGCATCAATCTTTCGCTCCCCCATCAAGCGCTGCGCCTTCGCGATGCGCGCCTTGCGCTCGTCGTCGCTGATCGGCACGACATCGGCAGTCATGCGCCGCAGGTTTCTGATGACTGCGGGAACGTCCTGACGTTGTTGAATGGCTTCAATCTCGGTCGTGTCAGTGAAAGCGAAACCCTTCGGGAAAAATGCGGCGCCCGCCAGTCCGGCGGAAGCTCGTAAGAAATCTCTTCGGTCAGTGCACATGGGCCAAGATTGTAATCGAATTGCTGATTTGCCGCTACAACCGCAAAGCGGTTCCATCCTCCAGCCCAAGGTTGCCGTCGCGGCTACCTTGGGACCCGGAGGCGACGATTTTCCCAACCCTGAAAGGGTTGTGCCCGGGTTGCGTAGAGTCAAAAATGAAACACACGAGCTTTCAATACCGGCGCAACCGCGTTGCGGTTGACTGATCCAATTTCATTCCGTTCCCAACGTAGCCGCAACGGTAACGTTGGGCTGAAGGACGCAACCGCGTTGCGGTTGATCTGGCCTCGTAAAATCCGACTTACCTACTTTCAATCGGCGGACTGCCTCGCCGCCCTGAAAGCCAAATAGCGCCGAACTCAGGTACAATGCGCTCCTTTAGCCTTAGCCAAATTGCAATGGTCGCTTTTCGCAAATTGATTTTAATCATCAGCGTGGCGCTGGCGACAGTACTGTGCGTTAGCACAGTTAACGCGCAGCAAGTTCTGCGCTGGGGCGCCGATCCGAGCGGCGGCGCTCCTTACGTCTTCAACGATCCGAATCATCCTGATCAATACATCGGTTACGAAAAGGAAATGGTCGACGCGTTGGCCGCAGCCATGGCTCGCAAGCCTGAGTTCGTACCGTCGGATTGGGAAACACTCGTTTCGGCGTTGCAGCGTGGATCGTTCGACGTGATCGTCAACGGCCTAGAGCCTACTGCCGATCGGGCCAAGCAAATTCAATTCAGCAAGCCGTACTACATCTTCCAACTCGCGTTGACGGTGCGAAAAGGCGAGGAGCGAATCAACTCTCTTGCCGACTGCCGCAACCGCGTGGTGGGCACGCTGGGAAATACGGCGGCTTCTCGCTTGCTTCAGAAAGAAGGCATTCCCATGCGCGGCTATGCCGATCCAGTCGCCGCGTATCGCGATTTGGAATTGAAGCGCATCGACGCCGTGTTGATGGATGTGCCGGCGGAAGTCTTTTATGCGAGCAAGAGTGCAACCTTGAAGCGCGCTGGCGAACCGTTCTTTCGCGGGACTTACAACATCGGCCTTCGTAAAAGCGATGACGCGTTGAAAGCGGAAGTTGACGCAGCCATTGACAAGATTATTCACGATGGCACGCTCGAACAGATTCTGCGCAAATGGAATCTTTGGAACGATGCGCAGACGGAATTGCTGGGTCCTAATCGTTCGGGGCAGCCGAGCAGCAGCGCCGGTTATGAAATCACTTCGGCGGTTTTCAATTGGCGTGAAGCGGTGTGGCGACTGACGCGCGCGGCAATGGTCACCGTGCTGATCGCGTTCGGTTCGATGTTAATCGCCGTGGTCCTGGGAATGCCACTGGCGATTGGACAATCAAAAGGTCCCGCGTGGGTACAGTGGGTGTGCAGCATCTACATCGAGTTTTTCCGCGGCACGCCGGTATTGGTGCAGTTGCTTTTTCTTTACTTTGGCCTGCCGACGATTGGCTTAGCAATGCCTGGTTCCCTAACTGCTCTCGTCGGTTTGGGCCTCAACTACGCGGCGTACGAATCACAGGTTTATCGCGCAGCGCTGGAAGCGATTCCGCGCGGACAATGGGAAGCCGCGTATTTGCTCGGCATGAATCCGCTGCTCGCTTTTCGCCGCATCATTCTGCCACAGGCATTTCGCATCGCGCTGCCGCCAATGACCAATGACTTCGTGTCGCTCTTCAAAGATACTTCGGTGGCGTATGCCATTTCAGTTTGGGAGTTGGCGACGGCATATCGTGAATTGGCGAATGCGTCAGGCCAGTTCCTTTTACTGGGAGTCGCAGTGTCGTTATTTTATTTGGCGATGAGTTTGCCGATGGCGCATCTGGCGCGCAGGCTTGAACGAAGATTACAGAGGCGAGAAGTGATAGAAGCCGTCGAAGCTGAAATCGTTTAGAAGCGGGCTACCGCCCGCCCCCAAGATATGATTCGTTTAGACGGCGGACTTGTCCGCCTTTGCCTGGGTAAAGCGGCCACGCTGGGCAAACGCGCTGGTTAGTTATTCGATGAAGATCACACTCAAATACGGAATCGCAGTGACTGCCATCATCGCCGCCTGGGTGGCGCTGAAACATTTCGTTCTGCACTTTGAAGGGCCTTCGGCACAGGTTGCCGATCTTTTCGTCTTCAACTTCGCGGCTA
>QHXE01000206.1:0-3502 GCA_003222835.1 Acidobacteriota bacterium
AGTTGAGGTTGTCTCGGCCTTGGTAAGGCGCGTGCGCGCGGGAAAGCTCAATGGCAAATCAGCCAAACGGGCCATGGCGAGATTCCGGCGCGCTTTCATCGGAAGGTTTAGAAAAATTGAGATAACGGAAACACTGATTGACCGGGCTACCTCACTCGCGGAGAAACATGGATTGCGAGGCTACGACGCAGTTCAACTCGCTGGAGTTCTTGCGGCGAATGATGAAAGGCTTGCCGCAGGAGCGGCGAGACTTACTCTCATCTCTGCAGACAACGCGCTGAATTCCGCCGCTATTGCTGAAGGGTTGGCGGTAGACAATCCCAATCACCATCCTTGAAAGACACGTTGCTAAATATCGGCATAGCTGTCGCCATCTTGGGCGGTAGCTATGTCGTTATGGTTTGGTTTGCGCGCGCGATGTATTTGCGATGCGCGTCGTGCGGAACGCTTAACGCACGACGGCGGACGGAGTGTCGAGCTTGCGCGCACAAACTGCGATGAAAGCGGAGATGCTCAGGCGGTTTTTTTAACGCAGAGGACGCTGAGGGGTTCGCGGAGGACGCAGAGTTATTGACTCAAGAAAAGATAGAGAGGGTTCTCCATGATCTGCTTGAAGGTTTGCAGGAACTTGGCCCCGATTGCACCGTCGACTACCCGATGATCGCAGGACATCGTGACGCGCATAGTTTGGCGGATGACAATCTGACCGTCGTGCACCACGGGTTTGGGGGCCGCCGCGCCTATTGCCAGAATCGCTCCTTCCGGTGGATTGATCACCGCGGTGAACTCGTCAATGCCAAACATTCCCAGATTGCTGATCGAGAAAGTCGCGCCCATGTATTCTTCAGGTTTTAGCTTGCGGGCGCGTGCTCTCTCGGCCAACTCGCGCACTTCAGCGCCAATCTCCGGCATCGATTTCAAGTCGGCCGAACGCACGACGGGAGTAATCAAACCATTCTCCGTGGCCACCGCCACGCCGATGTCGGCGTGCTCATAATAGCGAATATTCTTATCCTGAAACGACGCGTTCACCTGCGGATGCTGAATCAAAGCGGCGGCGGCTACTTTGATGATGACATCGTTGATACTGATTTTCGCGTCCGGATAGAGTTCGTTGATTGCCCCTCGCAGATCAGCCGCGCGCTCCATATCGATTTCGGTGGTGAGAAAGAAATGGGGCACGGGACCGAGCGAGGTGACCAGGCGCTTCGCGATCGTGCGACGCATTTCGCTGGCGGGCTCATCACGATATGCCGAAGGAGGATAGACTTCTCCCTTTTCAAGCGGTCGTGCGGGGACGGCGCGTAAGCGAGGAGCCGTGGGTATCCGTTCCACCTTTCCGCTTACTGCTTCTTCGACGTCGCGCTTAACTATGCGGCCTCCAGGACCGCTGCCCTGCAGAGACTTCAGATTGATCCCGGCTTCGGCAGCCATCCGTGCGGCGATCGGCGAGATCAACTGGCGACCATCATCTCTTGATGGTGTGGTGACAGGCTTCGGTTCTTCTTCCTTAGGTGGGCCTGATGGTTTCGATGTGGCTTCCGCTTTTTTCGGTTCGGGTTCTTTTTCCTCGGCTTCTTCCGTTTTAGGTTTTGCTGCAGGAGCTTCTTCTTTAGCAGACTTCTTCGCTCCCAGAAGATCCGAAATGTCTTCGCCTTCCGCGCCGACTATGGCAATCGGATCGCCGAGCGGCGCGCTGTCGCCTTCGTTGACCAGAATCTTGAGCAGGACGCCGTTCGCGAGCGACTGCATTTCCATCGTCGCTTTGTCGGTGTCGATTTCGGCCAGTGGCTCGCCCATCGAAACCTTGTCGCCCTCTTTCTTCAACCAGCGCGAAAGCTGGCCCTCTTCCATCGTGGGCGATAGCTTCGGCATTACGACTTGAGTGGCCATTTGTTCCTTCGTGAATGGTGAAATGGTAAATGGTGAATGGCAGTCCGGCATCCATTCACCATTTACGATTTACCATTTACTACTCTAAATAAGAAACTTCCCGTACCGCCTGTACGACTTTTTCGAAATCCGGAAGCGCAAGTTGTTCGAGATTCTTCGCGTATGGCATGGGCACATCGACGCCCGAAACGCGCTTCACCGGTGCGTCGAGATAATCAAAAGCGCGTTCGGCGATCTGCGCGCTAATCTCTGCACCGACTCCGCAGAACGGATGCGACTCTTCAGCAATTACAACGCGATTGGTCTTCTTCACTGATGCGATTATCGTTTTGATGTCCAGTGGGCGAATCGTGCGCGGATCGATTACTTCGCACGAGACGCCGTCTTTCTCGAGTACTTCCGCGGCTTTGAGCGCGACCGGAACCATCAAAGAGCGAGCTACAATAGTTGCGTCGGTACCTTCACGCTTCACATCAGCGACGCCGAGAGGAATCGTGAAGTCTTCGTCCTCCGGCACTTCGCCCTTCATGCCGTACATGCGTTCCTGCTCGATGAAAATCACCGGATCGTCATCGCGAATTGCGCTTTTTAAGAGTCCCTTCGCGTCCGCGGGCGTCGAAGGCATGACGACTTTCAAGCCCGGGAAGTACGCATACCATGATTCCAGAGCCTGCGAGTGCTGGGATGAAACCTGATAAGCTGAGCCCCCTGGTCCGCGAAAAACGATCGGAATTTTGAATTGACCGCCCGACATGTAGAGCATCTTTGCTGCGGAATTGATGATTTGATCGGTCGCCAGAATCGAGAAGTTGAAAGTCATGAACTCTACGATAGGCCGCAGACCAGCCATGGCGGCGCCGACACCCAAGCCCGCAAATCCCAGTTCCGTGATCGGAGTATCGATAATTCGCTTCGGGCCAAACTCGTCCAGCAAGCCGCGCGTTACTTTGTAAGCGCCCTGGTACTCAGCGACCTCTTCGCCCATCAGAAAGACGGCTTCGTCGCGCGCCAGCTCTTCTCTGAGCGCCTGATTCAAAGCGTCGCGCATGGTCATCTCGGCCATCAGTTAGTCCTTAGTCAGCGGATTTGCGTAAACGTTTGTGTACAACTCCTCGGGCTCGGGTTCGGGGCTTTCTTCGGCAAAGCGAGCGGCATGCTCAACTTCCTCTTTGATCTCTGCTTCGAACTCCTCTATCGCCTTATCGGTCAGAATATCGTTTTTGATCAAAGTGGCGGTGAACAATTTGATCGGGTCACGCTCCTGATACTTTTCGATCTCGGCGCGCGTGCGGTACTTGCCGGGATCCGACATCGAATGGCCCATAAAGCGGTACGTTCGCGCTTCAATCAGCGTGGGCGCCGACTGCTCGCGTGCAAGCTTCACCGCTCGCTCAGTCGCATGACGCATCGCCAGCACATCCATGCCATCGACCAATTCAGAAGCGAGTTCGTACGCGCAAGCCTTCTCGGAAATGTTATGAAGCGACATCGCCCGCTCGAGCGAAGTGCCCATTCCGTATTTGTTGTTTTCGCAAATGTAGATGCAGGGCAACTTCCATAGTTGGGCCATATTCAGCGACTCGTGAAACGCGCCCTGGTTCACCGCAGC
>QHXE01000206.1:3522-5968 GCA_003222835.1 Acidobacteriota bacterium
TTGACCGGTTTCTTTATACTTGCTGGCGAACGCGACCCCGGTTGATAGAGGAATCTGTCCACCAACAATCGCGTGCCCTCCGAGAAAATTCACTTCCGCGTCGAACAAGTGCATCGACCCACCCTTGCCACGTGAGCAGCCGGTTGCCTTACCGTAGAGTTCCGCCATCACTGCATCCGGCGAAATTCCTTTGGCGATCGCCTGTCCATGTTCGCGATAACTGGTGATGACGTAATCATCGGGACGAAGCGCGGAAATTGCACCCACCCCGACCGCTTCCTGACCGATATAGAGATGGCAGAAACCGCCGATTTTTCCCAGGCTGTAGCTTTCAGCGCACTTCTCTTCAAACCGGCGAATCAAGAGCATCTGACGAAACATCGTCAGCAATGTCTCGCGATCCTCTTCGAGGGAGTTGGATTGTATTTTTGGCGAGGGCGCATCGAGAACGCTTGTGGCCCCAGATGTCTTCTCTCTTTGTTCTTGTGTCTGACTGCTCATGCTGAGCGCACTACGCCTCTCTTAATATGAATCGGCCAGCTTGGCGCTGGCCTCAAAACAGAGTGCCGAGCTAGCGAAGGCCGATTATACGCGAGTGCAGCGGAGAGACAAAACAGCGACTCGCCAATTCCCTAAAGTCCCAGTTTTCAGTTCCGAGTTGATGACTTCGGAAGTATCAAACTCGGGACGTTAACTAAGTAAAGAGTTGCAAATTGGAGATTGAAAAATGCAAATTGCAAATTGGAAGAACCGGGACGCGACTGACAGCGTCCCTACATCGGGGCGTGCCAAATGTGCAATCTTCAATTTGCATTTCCCTTTTAAGTGTAATGGTCGATCCTGGCAGGCGTGGGCATCGTCGTCAAATTAATTAGATTCTTGCGCGAGTGTTTGTCTTGCTGCATGTTCCGGGCGGCCGTAGTCAGCAATTCTTCCGTGGTCTCGCCGTCGTTTGGAAAGCAGGCGATGCCGGTGCTGATAGACACCTCGATGGATTTTCCGGTTCGGACTGAGAATTGATGCTTGGCGACAGCATTCCGTATCCGCTCGGCCACGCCTTCGGACATTGCTTGTGAGGCCATCGGCATGATCGCCACGAATTCGTCGCCGGCATAACGAGAGAGGATGTCCATCTGACGGAGTTCCTTGCGGATTACGTGGGCAATGCTCGCCAGCAGTCGATCACCCGTGGCGTGTCCCCACTGATCGTTGATCTTCTTGAAGTCGTCAACGTCCATGCTGATTAACGAGAGAGATTCACGATTCAAGCGCTGGCATTCCGCGAGTCTTTGCTCAAGCATCATGTAGAAGCCTCGCGCGTTCGGCAGCTCGGTAAGCGGATCGGTGAGTGCGCTTTCCCTGGTCCTTTCAAACGTCATCGCATTATTCAGCGCCGAGGCAGCATGCTGCGCGACCGATTCAAGCAATCGAACATGTTCAGTAGTGTAAGAGGTCCGGCCTTTTGAATACAGGGTGATCGCGCCGAAAGCACCGTCTTCTCTGATCAGCGGCGAAACCAAAACGCCGCGATATATTCTGACGATGTCATCGGGCAAGCCCACCAAGTCCAACTCGGGGGACGAGTTGCACATCGAGCGGGCGTTGGCGATCACCCATCCGCTAATGCCGTCACCAACGCTCATACGCCGGCGTTCAAAGAGATCCGCATGATCGCCGACGGCGTGTATGGCGATTGCCTTTCCAGAACGATCGTCGACCACAAAGATGATGCAGGTATCGAAAGGCACAATCGCGCGCAGCTTATTAGAGACGAGCGTTACGGTATCGTTCATATTGAGGGATGAACCGATGGTCTGCGCGATTTCGTGAAGCGCGAAAACCTCGCGCTGGGCTTGGGTGATCGAGCGGAAGCCAAGGCCTTTATCCGGCGATTCGAGCAACTCGGAGGCAAGACCAGCGTCAGGTTTGGTCTTCGTAGTGAGGTCGAGGCCTTCGGATGCCACCTGCTCTTGGATGTCTTCGGAGGCTATCAGCTGGTCAAATTCCACCACGTGCAGCGTGAAAAGATCTACGACCTTCGGATCGAAGGACAAGCCGCTCATCTTGTGCAAGAGCGCCAGCGAGTCTTCACGTTTCATGCCTTTGCGATAGGGACGATCGCAGCGCGTGGCATCATAGAAATCAACTACCGAGATAATGCGGGCGACCAGCGGAATTTGCTCCGACTTTAGACCTTTGGGGTAACCGCTGCCGTCCCATTTTTCATGGTGATACCGGACAATGTCTTCCACCGGATAAGGAAAATTAACTCGTTTCAGAATGTCGCCACCTACCGTCGGATGAATCTTCATTTTCGCAAATTCAGCTTCAGTGAGCTTGCCGGGTTTGTTGAGGATGTACTCGGGCACGGCCAGCTTGCCGATGTCGTGCAGCAACGCACCGGCGAAGAGCGCTCGCAATTCCTGGTCGCCTACTTTCAAGAGCT
>QHXE01000207.1:0-4197 GCA_003222835.1 Acidobacteriota bacterium
TTGGCCGGAGCCGGAGTTTGCGTTGGCGTTGGTTGCGCAGCAGCAAAAGACGCTGCCGCAAGTAAAAAAAACAAGCTGAAGGCTCTCTTGATCATGTCTTGGTCTCCAAGTTCGATTGATTTCGGAAAAAATTACTGCTTCCTACTTTTCAGCCAATATTCGCGAAAGGCGCGTAACCGGGGAAGCGACTCCCGATCTCGCTCGCGGTTGGCCGCCTGTTTACTGCCTATGATGTCATCAATATGGCAAACGGGAAAGCCTTCGACGTCGACATGACGATTCCAGGCATCTTCAAACCGTTCGATCCCATCCGGCGCAAAAACAAGATCAAGATCGAACGGGCCGTTGCGGATTTGCACAAAGTCTTTGCCGCGTTCAATCTCACTCGCCTGATTATCGCTCAGATCGAATCCCAGTTCCCGCAACGCGGCGACCAGAGCGCGGCCGTTGTCCACGCTGCGGTCGACAAACAAGTCGGCATCCTGCGTCGTATCAGGAAACCCGAGCAGGATCGCGCCGGATTTCCCGATGAATAAATAACGAACCTGATGACGCTTGAAGGCCTCCTTGATTTCTTCAGCTTGCTTGTACTCAAACGCGGGCATACCCAAGCCACCGGGGAAGGTTCTGTTCACACCAGCGCCGATAATCTTCCATGGTATCAAACGCGCGAAACTTCGCGTCGTCCATCACCGGCTTGTATGTCTTGATGAAGGCGTAACGCCAACGCTGTGCAAGTGGCCGCCGCGCTGCGGCTTCAAACTCTTCGAACCATTCTGACTTTGTAGTGTCTTTCAGCATCGAGTCTTCGCTTGCAGTCTATAACCTAAAGCGATCTATGACAACACCTCAAACAACAAGAGCCTCACGGCATCCTTTTCACGATTTTCCGCGCAAATTCCCCGAACGCAATCGAACCTCAAGAATTCCTCAAGGGGTCTACGGCACAATTTGAGGCGTTCCCAGATGCTATACATCCGGCAACAGAAAAACCTGAAAACTCTCTGAGGAATCATCGCCATAGCAATGTTTATCAAAAAAGACGAGGGTCACCTCATTCACGAAAAGATCGCAATTCCGGCTCAATCGGCTCACGTCTCACGACCGCGCCTGCTGAAATTGCTGGAAGACAATCTCGCTTCGTACAACGCGACGATCATTAACGGCCGGGCCGGGACCGGCAAGACTGTTCTGGCCGCGGGTTTTGCTCGCCGTTCCGGGCGCGCGGTGTCCTGGTACAAAGTCGATGCCTCCGACAGCGACCTGCGAGTATTCTGCGAATATCTCCTGGCCAGCCTCAAGCTCCAGCGATTCTGGATCGATTCGGACCGCCTGCTGCAACTTACGGAGACGGTTGAAAGCGACAGAGCCGAACTGCTTGCCGAGGGGTTAGTCTTTCAGTTAAGTGAAAATAAATCAGAGCCCTTGTTGATGGTCATCGAAGATCTACACCTGGTCTACGATTCAGATTGGGTAGTTCCTTTCTTTCGCCGGTTACTGCCTTTGTTGCCGGCGGAGTCACATCTTTTGATAACGTGCCGCAGTCTGCCTCCGGCAGGGTTGTGGCGCCTGCGCTCGAAACAGATGCTTCGTGTCCTGGACGAAGGGGAACTGGCTTTCACTCTCGATGAAGCGGTCGCTCTATTCCAAACTTATGGGCTCAACGAACAGCACGCGCGCGTCGCGTGGCTGCAAACCAATGGACGAGCCGCTGTCATCAACGAGTTTGCCGCCACTCCCGGACGCGCCGGAAGAGCAGTGGCCGATAGTCTCTTGTCAATCAATCGTTGCGGGATTCAAATGTCTAGCGCCTGATCGTGAGGTGTCAGAAGCCCGACCGTGAGGGAGGGCAAGCAAGCCCTTGCTGACGCGCGGGCTTCTGACACGCTCAACTTAGTTCCGCTAGCGGAGATGCCTGCAAGTGAACCTGTCCCATATTCAAGCCGTCAGCGGTGAACGGGGCTACTTGCTATCGAATCGTCCGCTGGTCGATAGAACTCGTCCTTTCGGCTGTGCTACTCTCCGCGACAGTATAAACTCCCCACTTTTGTTACCGATGGCCACGAAGGAACGTCGAACTGGAGGCCCGACCGGCACGCCCGGATTGAGTTCGCCGGGCGCGTTCTTTCTCCGCACCAAACTGCTGCCGCCCCGTCCCGCGCCAGAGATACTCGCCCGCCCGCGCCTAATTGAACGTCTGCAGGCAGATCTTGCTTTGCCGGTGACGCTGGTAACAGCAAACGCCGGATCGGGAAAGACAACTTTGGTTTCCGACTTTCTGCGCAAGCAAGAATGTCCATACGTCTGGTACCAACTGGATCGCACCGACGCAGACCCGGCGGTGTTCCTCGGATATCTGACCTACGGAGTTCAGCAGCGGGTCGCCAATTTTGGTGAAACCGTTTTTGCGTATCTGCAACAAGCGCAGGAGTTGGCGCAGCAGCCCGAGCTAGCGGCTGACGTGTTGCTGAATGAAATCCTGGAAGGCATCGATCAGCAACTAATCGTCGTCCTTGACGACTATCACCATCTGGGCGCGGAAACGCCAGTCCACGCCGTGCTGGATCGCTTGATAGCTTATCTGCCCGAAGTAATCCACTTAATCATCATCTCGCGCGATATTCCACCGCTAACGCTGGCTCGTCTGCGTTCTCAGGATTCGCTTTCGATCATCGATCGCGCCGACCTGCTGTTCACGCACCGAGAAACTCAAGAGCTGTTTCGCAAAGTATTTGGATTGGAGCTCACCCCCGAACAACTTCGCGAGTACCGCGAACGGACGCACGGCTGGATTACGGCACTGCAACTGGTGCGTCAGGTTGCGCAGCGCCAAGTCGTTTCGGCATCGCCAGAGAAAGCCCCGGACCCGTTAGCCGTACTGCATCAGTCAGAGCGTGACATCTTCGAGTACTTTGCCGAAGAAGTATTTGCCGCAGAGCCGGTGGAGGTCCAGCACTTTCTGATGCGTATAGCTCTACTTGACCGAATCGAACTAGAGAGCTGTGCCCGGCTTTTCCCGGAGATTATTTCGGCCGCCGTGCTGCCGGCGTTGGTGCGCAGCAACGTCTTCATGACCGTTGCCAGCGATGCTGGCGGCGAAGAATACCGCCTGCATCCATTGTTTCAGAGTTTTCTGAGACGCCGCCTTCGCGCCGAATCGGGACTGGTGGGCGTCACGGCTGAACACGCTCGCTTCGCGGAATACTTCCTGGATCGAGCGGCATGGGAACAGGCTGTGCACCACTTGCTGGAAGCTGAAGATTTCGGACGCGCTGCCGAGATCATCGCCAAGCATGGCAGCGAATGGATTGCCTCGGGCAAATTGAGTTCGCTGGCGTCGTTAAGCGAAGCTTTGCCGGCGGCAGCTCTTGAGGCGCAGCCCCGGACCTTGGCCTATCGCGCAGAAGTCGCGCGTCTGCGCGGCGAATTTGAATCTGCTCAAAATCTTTTTCGCCGGGCCATCGCTGGACTGCGAGAACGAGGTGATCGCGAAGCAGAAGCTGAAGCGCAGCATTCAATGGCCACGATTGCGCGGCGGCGCGGCGACTTCGCGGCAGCCTTTGAGTACCTTGATCGTGCGGTTGAGTTAGCGCAAGCAGATTCCATCGTGCGGACAAAGTGCGGTAACACTCGCGGTCTGTGCTTGGTTTCGATGGGCGAATGGACAGCGGCTGAGCGCGAATTCCGGGTCGCGTTGCAATCTGCGGAGGAGCGCGGCGACGAACATCATATCCGGCTTATTACTCACAATCTCGGATTGCCGGCAATGATGCGTGGTGATTTCGGCGAGTCGCTGGGTTGGCTGCGACGCATGTTGCGCACAGATTCGGAGAGGTCGCCAATCCCGCAAGAGGCAACCGCTCATTTGAATATCGCTCGTTGCTATCTATATCGCGGTGAAATGGACGAGTGCGAAAAACATCTGGACGCCGCTCTCGAACGTTGTCAGCTCTTCAAGATGGTTGGGCAGCTGGGCGAGACTTTCGAAGCGTACGGGAATCTGTGTCGCGAGCGCGGCGAGTTATCGCGGGCCGCCGAGTTTTACCAGCGTGCGGCTCGCTCTTATGACGAAGCGGGAATCGATCTCTCTCTCGTCGAGTTGCTCGAAGAGCAAGCCTTTCTGAGTCTGAAAGCCGGCGATGTTGGGCGGGCTCGCGCGCAGATCGGGCGACTATTGGATCGCCGGCCCGCCGACAA
>QHXE01000207.1:4203-10488 GCA_003222835.1 Acidobacteriota bacterium
CGCATTCTTTTGGCGCAACCCGATTTCGATGAGGCAGGCGAGGAATTGAATCTTGCGCTCGAATACTTTCACCAGCACGGACTCTATTATTATGAAGCCCAAGCCTGCCTAGGATTGGCAATTTGTGAGTTCAAATCGTCGCGCGAGCCACAAATGCTTGAGCATCTGCGACGCGTCCTCGACCTTGCGGCGCGCTACGACTACGAATATTGGTTGCGGCAAGAGGTTGCGGCCCATCCGGAGATCTTCACCTCAGAGGACGCGCAGGAATTATTGCCTGCCGATTTGCGTGGACATCTGGCTCCGGTCCCGCGGCTTACAACAGCACCGGTTCTCACGCCGGCAACGATATTAAGCCCAAGGTCACTGGTTGATCTCACCATCAACATGCTCGGACCGGTGGAAATCTTTCGCGATATAGCTCGACCATTTGCCGCTGACGCCTGGACTACGCGTCGGGCCAGAGACATTCTGTGCTTCATTGCGTCGCACCGCCATCATCGCGCGCCGAAAGACGCGATCATCGAGACTTTCTGGGGCGAAACCGATTTGAAAACCGTCGAGAAGAACTTCCATCCGACGATGTCGCACGTGCGCAAGGCGCTTAACAGTAATCAGCCATTGAAGCAGAACTTTCTGGTTTACCGCGACGGCGATTATCAGCTTAATCCTGAGTTTTCCTATCGGATTGACACAGAGGAGTTCGATCGGCTGATCGCGGACGGGGAAACCGCGAGGCGCGAACGCGACTTTGATCGCTGCTTGACCTGCTATGAACAAGCCGTCGCGCTTTATCGCGGAGAGTTCATGCAAGGCAGCTATGATCCGTGGGTCGATGAGCAACGGTCCTACTATCGTGAGCAATCCCTGCGGATTCTTGAATCTCTGGCGGCCGTTGCGGAAAAGAATCAGGAATGGACGCGCGCGATGGATCTGGCGCTGCGCATTCTACACGAGGATCAGTTTCGAGAGGACATTCATTGTCTGCTCATGCGAGCACAGGCGGCGCTTGGAAATCGGGTCGCGGTCAAAGAGCAATATGAAACCTTGCGCGGGCTTTTGCAAAAGGAATTAGGCGTCGAGCCGGCGATGCAGACTCAGAAGACCTATCGGGAACTGGTGGGCGGAGGTGTCCGATAAGCTCGAGCTTGTCGCCTGAGACCAGCAATACGTCCGAGCAAGAGAACGACAAGCTGAAGCTTATCGGACAAAAGGCAAGAAGAAAAATGCAAGGCGACCGCAACAACGCCCGCGACTCTGCTAGCTTAGAATCGGGCGTCATCTCAGTTTCTTTGATAATCACACCTCGCTCGGTAAGTTTTTGACAAGCCACTGTTGCTGACCCGACCGTGGCGATGGCTTGTGTTGGATGATAAGCAGTCTCTTCAAAACATTTCGGCGGCCGATCGCGCTAATCCTGACGATCCTATTGAGCTCTATTCCGGCTCTTGCCGGCCTGACTATCGCTGGATCGAATGGCATCACGGCGAGTGGCGCTGATGGCATCAGTTACGTCGGCACAAATGGGATCACCGCTAGTGGAGCCGACAGTATTCTTGCATTCAGCCCGAATGGAATCACAGCCTCGGGCACTGACGGAATTACCGCATCCGGCGCCGACGGCATCACCGCGAGCGGCGCTGATGGCATCACTGCTTCGGGCGCCGACTCGACAACGATCACGCGCGCGGACGGCATTACGGCCAGCGGGGCCGACGGAATCACGATCAGTGGAGCTGACGGCACGACTTATCGGGCGGATTCAATAGTAGTTAGAAATCCTACAGGCATCACGGCCAGCGGCGCAGACAACATCGTTGCTACCGGTACAAATGGCATCACCGTGAGTGGCGCCGACACACGCTTCATTGATCACGCCGATGGTATCACCGCGAGCGGAGCCGATAACACGTTTACCATCAACGGAGCCGATGGAATTACGGCCACGGGCGCGGATGGAATTGTTTTCGCGATTACTCCAAACGCGCTGACGATAAGCGGAGTTAATGGCATTACAGCTTCCGGGGCTGACGGGATCACGATTAGTGGGGCCGATAGCTTTGTTCAGACAGGAACCAGCGCAATCATGGCCGCATTGAATGACGCAACGAACAAAGTAGGTCTGCAGAGCTTCGATCCCGAACTCGCTGTGCTGCTCAATCGGATTACTGACGACAGCAACGTTGACGCCGTCATCGTCTATTACCAAGCCCCGACCGATTCCGACATCGGTGACCTCCAGCGCCTTGGTGTTTTGGGAGGCACACGTTATCGAGTGTTGCCGATGATCGCGATAACTACGACCAAAGCGAAGCTCGAGGCGATTTCGCGCCTGCCTTCCGTGCGATCCATCTATGGCAACCGAACATTTCAGTGGAACCTTGAGCCGGCGGCGCGCAATCTGACCGGTGTCGAACGCACGCGGCGCAATAACGATTTGATTAAAGCGAACAGAGGTTTGCCGGAAAGCGGTCGAGGAGTGACGGTGGCAGTGCTCGACACGGGAGTTGACGGAACTCACGCCGATTTGTCCGGTCGCGTCGCGCAAAACATCAAGCTCGCCGACACGCAAAGCCTCGGCGTGGGTTTCAACTATCCCGTTGCGGCGCCAAACCTTCCAAACACCGATCAAGCTTACGGTCACGGAACTTTCGTCGCCGGCGTGATCGCCGGTAACGGCCAGCAGTCGGGCGGCAAGTATGCCGGCGTTGCCCCGAACGCGAATATTTTAGGATTGAGCGCCGGCGACGCCAGCTTGCTCTTCGTGCTCTCAGGTCTTGATTACCTGCTGGCAAATGGCGTCAGCTACAACGTTCGAGTTGTCAATTGTAGTTTTTCAGCAAACACGGTTTTCGACTTCAACGATCCGGTCAATATCGGGACGAAGATGCTGACTGACAACGGCGTGAACGTGGTTTTCTCGGCCGGCAACACGGGACCGGGTACGGATTCATTGAATCCCTACTCGGTGGCCCCATGGGTGATCAGCGCGGGCGCAACGGACGATCAGGGACGTCTGGCGAACTTTTCTTCGCGTGGTGAATTTGGCAGTCCGATGTTTCGTCCAACGCTGGTCGCGCCGGGAGTGAATACTGTCAGTCTTCGCCCTTCGACGCTCGCGGCGGTTACGACCATAGACGGGCTTGGGGCAAACGACACGCAGCTAAGCTCCTCCGAATTGCCCTATTACACGACGGGCAGCGGGACAAGTTTCTCAGCGCCACAGGTTGCCGGCGTCGTTGCTTTAATGTTGGAGGCCAATCCGCAACTCACACCCGCGCAGATTCGCGACATCCTGCAACGCACGGCAACGCCTTTGCCGCCATACTACCTTCACGAAGTCGGCGCCGGGATGCTCAACGCGCAAGCCGCAGTGTTGGAAGCAGCGTTTTCACAACGGCGGTTTGGCGGATGGCGCGGAGTCGCTTTTCAAAATCAGGTTCAGTTTGTTAACTCACCCCAGCAATTTAGCGGCAGTGTAACTCCGGGTGGCTCGAACGACTCTTCGTTGGCGATTCCGTCCGGTGCCCTGCTCGCTTCGGTGCAAGTGGCGTGGGGCGATACGCAGAGCCCAGCCAACCTCAACTTGACGATGATCGATCCAAACGGCGCGAACCAATCAGTCGCCAATGCAGCTAGTCCCTTGGGGCTGACCGGTCGCCGTCAACGCACGGCCATGCAAATGCCTAGCGTTGGAACCTGGCTGGCGCGAGTGCAGAATCTGCCCGGCCCGGTCAGCGTCTCGCAAGCATCTTCGCCTCAACTGCTCGGCATGCAAACGGGATCGCAGACCTATACCGGGGTCATCCAATTAACTAGTGTTCGTTACGCGACGCTTGCCGACCTTGGCACACTCGACCCGTTATCAGTGTCAGAGATTTATCAGAATTTCCGGGGCCTCGTGATGTCGCCAATCGGAAGGAATTTCCGTCCGAGCTTTAACGTGACTCGAGCGGATCTCGCCAAGGCGCTGGTCTTGGGTGGGCGTGTCCCGCAATATCTGCCCGCACAATCAAGCTACAGCGACGTGCGCGACAAGGCGACCATGCTCTTTATCGAGAGCGCGCAAGCCTCGCCCGGCGGTCCGCTGTTCCCGAGTGTGGTGACGGCCGGAACTTTTCAGCCGGACGCCACTGTCGATCGCCTGAGTGCCGTGGTCGCCTTGGTGCGCGCTGCGGGGTTGCGCCAGCAGGCCGAGTCGGGAACTTACACGCTGATGCAGAATGGCCTCATTAAAACTAGTGGGATGACTTTCAACCCGCAAGGTTCGTTCACGCGTCTGGATTTGGCGCATGCGATGGTCAGGCTGGCGAACCTGGCGACACAGTAAACGGCCTCAGCACCTTCCTCAATTCACTTTCACTGACTGGGTGATTGTACGGAGCATTCTCAGGTGTGAGTCTCAACGAGTGCGCGCAAAGACTGTTGCTCTTTTTCGTCAAGAATGGAAAACGACAAGCTAAACCCGATCAATTGCTGGGTCGAAACGACTTTCCCACGCAGTGGCAACCATTGACGTGACGGAAGCTTAATAAGCAAGCTGACAATTTCTCCAACATCCGCCGCGCCCTTGGTATTGACGAAGCAGCCATTGACACTCAAGTCCTCTATGCGTCCCAGATGAGTGCCGGTTACGCCACGCCACCTGGTCGAGAGGTTAATCCCAACTCGCCTGTCCGATCTTCGTTCGTCGTCCATCCGGTGAAATTTAGTTCTTCGGTTGGCCAAAGTAAACCCTGGTGTCGTATTCAAACACCACTTCGGCTGCTTTTTGATGTTCCGCAAAAATCTTTCGCAGCTCTTCCAGCATGGCTTCGAAGTTTTCATCACCCGGTGCGGGCACGTAAGACGAGGACAACAGTCGGCCTTTCACGCCCTGAAAATCAAAGCTTTGATGGTTATCAAAGGTTCTCAGCTTGAATTCGCGCGGCGAAAAGAACGATTCCAAGTCTTGGTAAATTCTTTCGTGACGAACGTCTTGGTAGTCCGTGCCGAACTTTAGAAGCATTTGCTCGTAAGCGCGCAGGAACGGAGTCGAATCGATCCGCCTTTCATTCCAGACAAGCGCGACCCAGCCGCTCGGCTTCAGTATCCGGGAGAATTCATCGCGCGCCAGCTTCTGATCGAACCAATGAAACGCTTGTCCGGCAATGACAAAATCGACGCTACTGTTCTCCAGGGTTGTGGCTTCTGCGGAGCCTTCGATGCTTGTGAATTTCGAATACCGTTCAAGTAACCTCTCTCCCGCCTCGCGCATCGGGGCATTCGGCTCGACACCAAACACCCGGTTTCCATTCTTCAGGAAAACTTCACTGAGAATGCCGGTGCCCGAGCCTATATCGGCGATAATTGAACTCTGAGTCAGCCCGCATTCTTCGCTAAGCAGATCGATAACCACATCCGGATAACCAGGCCGAAACTTGATGTAATTCTCGACACGGTCTGAGAAACGCTTGGTCGGATCACTCATCAGCGAAAGGGTCGAACCAGTCATCGTGGCGGAACAACGCTACCGGAAACGCGGCCGGGCGACGCATAGTACTTCGCAAATAAACGGAAGCCTAGAAGCACGAAGAGAATAAACGCGAACGTCAGTGGCAGCCGCACATCAGACTTGACCAGCATGTAGTAATGCAGCACGCCGAATACACCAGATAAGTAAACGATGCGATGCAGACGCGCCCAACGCTTGCCGCCCAAACGCTTGACCATTCTGTCGGTTGAGGTAATCGCCAGCGGCAGCATCAAAAAGAAAGCCGTCATGCCGATCGCTATGAACGGTCGCTTCGCCACATCGCCAGGAATGGTTTTCAGATGAAAGAAACGGTCGAAGGCAACATAAGTCATCAGATGAAGTGATCCATAAAAGAACGCGAAAAGCCCCAGCATACGACGAAACTTGATTAACCAATTCAACCCGGTAATCCGTCTCGCCGGCGTAACTCCCAGACTGATTAGCAGAAACACCAGTGTCAACATCCCGGTCGTGCGGGTAACAAACTCCAGAGGATTCGCCCCGACCTGCTTTCGATACACATCCCATAACAGTAGTGTAAGCGGCACGAGGCCATTGACGAAGAGAACGAGTTTGGCGAAGCGTGTGTCTTTCATGGCTAAGGAATTTGAGTACCGCGGGGAAACCTCAAGGGTTATGAAGGGTGGCTTGCCCCCGCTGCTTTGTAAATTCATCTACCTCAAAATTAAGACTAAGCGCAGAGCAAGCCACCCTTCCTGACCTTGAGGTTTCTGCCAACCGGACTTCCTGCCAATGAATTCAGTAATTCA
>QHXE01000208.1 GCA_003222835.1 Acidobacteriota bacterium
GTTCGTCATCAACCGGCAAGTGTCCGTGTCGTTGGAGAACAGCGCATTCGAGCACACCCACGTGGTAAGCAGGATGAAAGTGATTGGGGAAGAGGAGTGAGCAGCGAGGCATGCCACCTAGTCCAAAATCTCTCCCAGAGTCGTGCCTGTTATCGTAGTTGGCGCACTAACATCCCGATAACGCTCAATGACCAGCGGTCAAAACGTGACGCCCGATAGCGTCAACTGTCGTCTCTACGGTCCCCAATAGGTGAACTTGAAGAGAACACCCGGACGGATGTCGAAACCGATCTCTCCGCCGCACTCAATAGTGTGGTGCCCGGGGTTGATACGACCAGCGTGACCGACGGGGTGCGGCCAAATTTTTCCGTCAATCTTGATCGGTCCGCAGTGGCCCCCATTGTCATCGACAACTGCGAGATAAGTCTTCCCGTCCTTTGAGGGCGCGAATGAACCTCTCAAATCCCGGCTACAGCCGACGCAGAGAAATGTAGCTATAAACACTCTATTGCGATTTTTCCATTCTCGACATGCATCCTTCGTGAACCTAACACCTTCGCCATTCGGCTGCATATCCGTGATCTGCACCCTGTTCTCACTGATCCATTGTTTCCAGATCCGAATTTTCGCCCGATCCTGTTCGGGGTTATAGGTCGGGCCTCCGGTGGGAGGATTTTTCACAATTTCACTCAAGATGCGAAGAGCAACGGCGGAGGGGGGCGAGCACAAAATCATCGCCGGGGCGCCACAACTTCTTCTCCTTTACGATCCGATCGTAGTCGGAATCACGATCGAAAAGAGTGGCTAGCGTCAGTACGGAAAATCCTCCGCCTATACATTGCAACTCTTGTTGCACGAATGGATCAATACCGGCCACTTCTTCAACCTCGCAGAAAATGCCCTGTAGAACCTGGGTATCACCTGATTCCGCAACGGGCAAACCCGAGACTTGTGAACCGGCTTCAAGACTAAGTCCGATGCAGACGAGTAGGACCCCAACAAACCGATTGGTTCGCATATCCTTCTCAGCTTACGCAGCCCCGTCCTATTCAGTAGATCACGTTGGTAACCATCGAGGACTACTACGTCTTTATTCTGTGCTGGAATTTTCCCCAGAAATACCTCCAGAGCCGCTGACGGATCACTTGATCCCTCAATTTCAAATGTGAGACGCACACCTTCCAGCATCTCTTTATCCGCTAACAAATGGTCAACCACCTTCTGCCAGTTCGGCACCGCATGGTATTCGAGCACTAGTTTCAAGGCGATGTTTTCAACGAACAAATACTCGGTTGCATGAGAACGGCGTACAGGCGCTTCTTCTCAGCTTGTGTCAGGGAATTGCCTTCGGGATGAAACAGTCCATGACAATGTCGGCTCCCACGCCCGAGTAGACTTTGGTGATGCTGACCAACCAACCAAGGCCCGGGAGAGGAGCCAACATGTTAATCATAGGATGCGATTATCATCCGGGCTTCCAGCAAATTGCTTTTGTGGACACCGATACGGGTGAGTTACAGGAGCGACGGCTGTTGCATCGCGAGGAAGCGGAAAAGTTTTATCGCGATCTGGCAGCGTAAGGAGTGGAGGTGCGTGTGGGGATGGAAGCAAGTGGACACGCACGCTGGTTTGAGCGACTGCTGGCGGAACTGAACTTCGAGTTGTGGATGGGCGACGCCGCCGCGATCCGAGCGAAGCGGGTACGCAAGCAGAAGACCGATCGCCAGGAATGCGCAGCACATTCTGGACCTGCTGCTGGAGGATCGTTTTCCCCGAATCTGGGTGGCGAGCTGGGACAATCGTGACCTGCGGCAGCTCTTGTGGCGTCGGCACCGGATGGTGCAGGCGCGCACACGGATCATGAACCAGTTGCAAGCCGTGGCCATCAACGAAGGCTTACGCTGTAAGAATGAGGTTATGGCGAGAGCCGGGACGAAAGCAACTGGAGGGGTTCCGGTTGGCGCCGTGGGCCAGCCGACGCCGCCGCGATCTGTTGGAGTTACTGGACCGATTGAACCCAACGATCGCGGAGCTAAGCCAAGCGATTGATGAGGAAGTGGAAAAGTATCCCGCGGCGCAGCGACTGATGACCCATCCCGGAGTGAGTGCCCTGACGGCACTGGCCTTCGTGCTGGTCATCGGAAACGCGGAGCGGTTTCACCGCGGCAAGCAGATCGCAAGCTATCTGGGTCTGGTGCCGGCGGAAGAGTCCAGTGGTGGCGAGCGGCGACGGCTAGGACATATCAGCAAACAGGGCAGCTCGTTGCTGCGTTTCTTTTTGGTGGAAGCGGCTCAGGTCACGCTGCGAAGCGACCCGGAGTGGCGCAGCAAGTTTTTCCACCTGGCCATGCGACGAGGACGAAAGACTGCCAAAGTCGCGATGGCACGTAGACTGGCAGTCCGTCTCTACTGGATGTGGCGCGAAGAACGGGATTACGAGCAGTCGAAAAAGTTCGGTCCGCACGCGGGCCAGCCCGGAACAGGCGTTGGTGAGAAGTCGAACACCGCGTAATCGATTGGGCAGCCCGCTCCCTTCGCTGGGGAGTTCGAACTAGCAATCATGATCGAGGTTGTGGACCGAAGAGGATCACTCAAACCGCAACGCTGAAATCGGATCGATCCGTGTTGCTTTTCTCGCTGGAACCCAGACTGCTACTAGCGCCACCACGCACAGGAAGATTGGGGTCAGGACGAATGCTGTCGGATCCCACGTTTTTACCCCGAACAGGAATCCCGTCAGAAACTTCGTCAGCCAGAAGGCTCCGCCGATTCCGATGACTAGCCCAATTCCCGCAAGCAGCATTCCCTGACGAATCACCATATTGCGAATGTTCGAAGCGGGCGCTCCCAGAGCCATCCTGACGCCGAGTTCCGGGGTTCGCTGCTGGACCGAGTAAGCCATTAATCCATAGATGCCGATCGCCGCCATCAGTAACGCCGACGTGCCGAAGACCGTGAGCAGCAGCATGTTGAAGCGTTCGCGCGAGGTCGTCAGCACGACGATCTCGTCCATGCTGCGGATGTGCGCCACGGGCAGACCGCCCGTCGCTTCGCGGATCGCGCTGGTGACGGCGGCCGTGAGGGTGTGGGGCTCCATCCGCGTGCGCACAATCCACCACAAGGGCGCGATGCGCGAGTTGAGCTCCGTGACTTTGTCCGGCATCTGCGCAACCGGGATATACATGGTTGGACCCGGGTCCTGATTGAGTCCGCCATCGCGTGTGTCTCCAACAACGCCGATCACCTGCCGCGGTGGTTCGACGAAGACCGGTCCCATGCCCGCTCCAATCACGACGCGGTCGCTCAGCGGATCACCGTGGGGCCAGAACTGCCGCGCCATCGCCTCATTGATGATGACGACACCGGGCGCAGCTCCGTTATCTTGTTCGGTGAAATTGCGCCCGCGGACGACGGGCACCTTGAAGACGTCAAAATAACTCCACGAGACCGGGAAGTATCCTGCTCCACCCGTATTCGGATTGTTGCCGTTCGCCCGCCCGACAATGTTGAAAGGCAGCCCAAAGCCACCTTGCAGGGGCAGACAGCACGCGGCGGCACTGGCCGTGACGCCGGGAACGGCATTGATCCGCTCGGTGCCGTCGTGAATGACCTGCGCGACGCCGCTGGTCTTCAGAAACCGGTCGCCGCTGATCGACATGGCCATGGTGAGCACGTTGTGCGTGTCGAACCCGGGATCGACCGACTGCAGGTTCATAAACGTGCGAATGAGGAGCGCCGCTCCGATGACCAGAACGAGCGCAAGAGCCATTTCGCTAACGACCAGAAGAGAACGCACCTTGCCGCTGCGGAAGCCTACTCCTGCACGGTTGTTGCTCTCGTTCAAGACTGCTGCAAGACTCTTGCGCGAGGCGCTGATGGCAGGCACCAGGCCAAACAAAATTCCGGTCAGCACCGAAACTCCAAGCGTGAACAGAAGCACATTCAGATCGACCGTGACTGCCGATCCATCTTCGCCGATCCGCGGGATGCTCCCGGGATTGATCGCCAGCAAGAACCGGACCCCCGCGAATCCAAGAAGGAGTCCAAGCAGTCCGCCGGTGAGCGATACAAGCAGACTCTCGGTAAGCAGCTGGCGAATGATGTGCCAGCGTCCAGCGCCAAGCGCAGAGCGCGTTGCGAGCTCCCGCTTCAACAACACAAGTCCGACGGCGCCCAGCAGCACGTAAAGGGACGACCGCGTATCGCGGACCATCAATTCCTGCAACAACACCACGCCGAAGCTATTGTTCGGCCCCAGCGTGCCCGGATAGGTCGCCCGATATTGATCGGCGGCCAGCTTCAACTGCGCGCTGGCCATCGGCTCAGTCACGCCCGGCTTCAAGCGCGCAATCACGCCGAAGTAGTGCGCCTGGTCGGTCGAACTGAGTTCAAACTGGAATGGCAGCCAGAGATCAGCCGGATTGTCCGTAACAAAGGCGCGGCCGATCACGCCCACAACCTGATACGGCTGTCCGTTGAGCTGAATGTTTTTGCCGACGATGCCGCGATCTCCGCCCAATCGCCGCTTCCACAGACCGTAACTCAGCACAACCACATTTCCGCCGTGGGGGCTGTCTTCCGCCGCCGTGAAAGTCCGACCCGCGATCACGGGTGCGCCAAGAACCGAAAAATAGTCAGCGGTTACGTGTACGCCTTGTACCTCTTCCGGCTGATCGTTACCGGTCAGGTTCAATCCGGCGCCGCCGCTGTCGTAAGCCGCGACCTGCTGAAAAATCCCCGTCTGCTGCCGCCAGATATTGAACTTGGGCACGTTCGCGCCGGGGAAGGAACCTTGATCGCCGGTGTTCATCAGATGCACCAGCGATTGCGGATCGGGATAAGTGAGTGGCTTGAGCAGAACTGTATCGCGACGACCGTGAATCCCGGAGCTTTCAGCAGCGATCGCACAGCAAATCGAATATCGCGCCAGATAGATTCCACTGACACGAACGAAGAACCGGCTGCCACGCTCTGTGCATTACGCGGCTTGTCTTGATTCATGCCGCCTCCTTGTGATTCAAAGAAGTCTGTGCACATTATGCACGCGACCCCGTCCCAAAAGTTAGCGCCACGGACAGCTACAACACAAACGCGCCGGCCCGCCTTTCCGACGCGCGAGCGACCGGGGCCCCGGTCAACTGTTGAAATATCGCGTCGCTCAAAACCCCAGCTGACGGGCGAACAGACGGCGCAAGCTTGATCGCGGTAGGGATACCACTCACGTGGTACCCCCCGCACAGACCCGGACGGGCGCTCGTTAGCGCATCCGGTTCTTATCTCGGATGGTTGGCGGCGAAGCGGGCTGCGGGATAAGGATGGAGCACGCGGGGTCGAGGGAGCCACCGGTCACCCAGCCTGAGCATGCGTTTCCAGGGCAGGCGTTGTTGGCTTCGGCGACATAGAGTATGCCACCAGAACCCAAGCAGCCGATCCCGGAATAAGCTCAGGCTGCCGATGTTTCCCGGTACCGCGTAGTAGTTGAAGTAGCCTTGCACGACTGACCTGAGCCATTCGCCGGTTTGTCGCACAGGATCGTGCATGCGTTGGCGAAGCTGCTGCTTGATCTGTCGCAGTTTGCTCCGCATGCGCTTGCGGATCGTCAGGCGCCTCACCGAGAATTGCCCTAGTCCGTTCTTCCCGCTGATGTGCGAGAGGCCCAGAAAGTCAAACGTCTCCGGCTTGCCTTCTCCCCTTCGTTTCCGGTTCTCTTCGGCAAACCGCCCGAATTCGATCCGGCGCGTCTTTTCAGGGTGGAGTTCCAGTCCAAATTTAGCCAGTCGTTCCCGCATGTTCACCAGGAAACGATCCGCGTCAATCTGGTACTGGAATCCCGTGATGGTATCATCAGCATATCTGATGACTACCACCTCGCCTTGCGCCCACTTCCTGCGCCAGACGTTCACCCACAGATCGAAAGCGTAGTGCAGGAAAATATTTGCGAGGAGCGGTGAAATCACCGAGCCTTGCGGAGTACCTGTCTTCGGTTCCGACCATTTGCCTTCCTCCATGACTCCGGCTTTCAGCCATTTCTGGATCAGCCGCAGGATGCGGGGGTCAGCGACGCGATGCTCCACGAACTTGATCAGCCAGCTTTTGTCGAGATTATCGAAAAAGCCTCTGATATCAGCGTCCACAATGTAGTTCACCTTCTTCTTCAGGAGCGCGTACGACAGCGCATCCAGCGCGTTATGCTGGCTGCGCCCCGGGCGGAAACCGTACGAGAAGCCGAGAAAGTCTTCCTCGTAAATCTGGTTGAGGATGGTGGCCACGGCCTGTTGGACAATCTTGTCCTCCAAGGCCGCAACTCCTAATGGGCGTTGCCGTCCATCTTCTTTCTCTATGTACACTCTTCGCGAGGGCATCGCTCGATACGCTCCACGATGAACTCGGCCATGGAGATCGATGAGTCGATTCTCCAGGCCGGTTTCATACTCCTGCCACGTGACCCCGTCCACTCCGGGTGCGGCTTTCCTCTTCAGTGAGTAGAAGCTTTCCCGCAGCAGATCAACGGTCAGATGGTGGAGCAAGGCGGTGAACTTCATCTCCTTATTTTCCCTTGCTGCTTTCCGCACGCCCGCCAGCCCCTGGGGCACGCCCTCCCCGCTCTGAGTCGGGTACGTGTGAGGTTGACAAGCGTTCTCCTTGATCGACGGCCTTCCCTCCTCACCCTCCGCCAACGGTCTTCTGTCTTTGTTCGAATGATTCATCGGT
>QHXE01000209.1:0-3617 GCA_003222835.1 Acidobacteriota bacterium
GCGTCACCCGCGCCGTCACATCCAGTGGACGTGACTAGCGACCACAACAAAGTTAGTTACGCGCCTTGTCCACAATGCGGGCAGTTGATGAATCGAATCAACTTTGCGCATTGCTCAGGCGTGATCGTCGACGTTTGTAAAGGCCACGGCACCTGGTTCGACCGCGACGAATTAAGCAAGATCGTTCAGTTCATTCGCAGCGGTGGCCTGGAAATGGCGCGTCAAAAAGAGAAGACGGAAATTGAATACCAGCGGGAACAACTCCACACCGAACAGATGCTCTCCGATCGTCGCACGGATTTACTCGGCCGCTCCTTCGCCGACGAAGAACGCATCGACGGTCTTTCCGCGGCGCGAGGTTTGTTGAAATTTCTGATTGAGTAGCCGACTTCACGCAGCCAATGTTTCTAATTCGTCGTCCTTCTGCGCGTGAGATCGAAGAGTTCATCAGAGGGTCAATTAATCTTCCGCTGTCGTACGAACAAGTAGGCCTGGCGAAACACTCTTCATCGGATTTCAGGATCGATGAGGCGAGTGCCACGATTGGACGCGGTAAGCCTGCGTTCGAACAAGCCAAGCTGGCCCTGCGCGAATGGCGACACTTTCAATTGGGCTGGGTCGAAAGTTTCCCAAAGAATGCGCCCATCGAACCGGGAACGACCGTGGCGGTCTTGATTCATCATCTTGGGTTTTGGTCCCTGAATGGATGCCGGGTGGTCTACGAGTTGGGCCGGCTGGAAGAGAACAGGTTTGGATTCGCCTATGGCACTCTAACGAACCATGCGGAAATGGGGGAAGAGGTTTTTCAGGTCTCGATTTCAGCTGAGTCTGAAGAGGTTTCCTATAACATTCGGGCCGCCTCGAAGCCTCGCGCGGCGTTGGCACGCATCGGGTATCCAATCACCCGCCTGCTCCAAGCGCGCTTTCGTCGCGATTCAAACGCCGCAATGCAGCGCGCGGTGATTTCCTAGCGGCGCGCGAAGTAATAAGACTCTCCGTAGTCGGTGTTGATGACCCGCGAGAGTGGGTCGAGTTCCTGAGACCTCCTAATTTTCTACTATGGCTTCTTCCGTCCGCCCTGTCGAAATCAAGTAATAAGCATAGCCATGATGAGCAGTGGGACAGTAGCCCGCCTCTCAACTTTCACCGCGGAAATTTCATTCGGCTCACCAGTCCGACGAAGCGGGGATCAGAGCGCAGCGGATCGAATATTGGCTCGACGTTGAGATAAATGATCCAACCGGTGCGATCTTCGTAGGCCTTGGTGAGTTGTTCGAACGCCCGATCCTTATCACCTAATCCAAGGTAAAGAATTGCCAGGTCATACGGAGAGACATAGGCCTGCTCAGACATTTTATTTAGTTCACCGAGTATCTTTTGCGCCTCGCCCTGTTTACCCGAAGCCGCATAGGCATGTCCCAACAGAGCCAGTAAGCCTGACGTTCTTCCAGCGATGCCGATCGCTTTCTGAAGTTCTTTGATAGCTTCCTCGGGCATTCCTTTCAGCTCGTAAACCTCGCCAAGGTTCCAATGCGCTACCGCGTCGGTTGAGTCCAACTCGATTGATTCTTGATACTGCTTTATTGCCTGGTCATACCGCCGCGCCAGATAATAGGCACCGCCTACATCGTTGCCGAGTGGAACCGAGAGCGTATCCACTTGCAGACCGCGTTGTGCCATCGCGATGCCTTCATCCAGTCTTCCTATGGCGGAAAGCAAGTACGAGTACACTTCATAAGTGATTGCGTAATTCGGATTGAGTTCGATTGCGCGTTTGTATTCTCGTTCGGCGGTAGCCCAGTCCAAGTCATAAAACATTGCGAGCGCCCCGGCCGTGTTGTGCGCCTCAGCCAGCGTGTTGTCAATCTCCAGGGCTCGCTTCACAGCCACCTTTGCTTTTGGATATCCTTCGCGCGGCGAAATCCAGCCATTGGTCGCCGACGCGGCGTAAGTGTCTCCCAACCCCGCATAGGCCAGCGCGAAAGTAGGATCGATGGCGATGGCCTGATTGAAATACTCTGCGGCCTTTTGATGATCTGCGGGAGTGAATCTCAGCCAGAAGTATCGGCCTCTGAGGTAAAGCTGATAAGCTTCAGTGTTGTCCGTATAGTGTCTGGTCAGATCTTTCTGTTCGGCTCCAGTCAAGGCCGGGCGCAGATAATGGGCGATGTCCTTCACGATCTCTTCCTGCACCGTCACCAGGTCCGCGAGCCTCCGGTTGTATTGAGAGCCCCAGAGATGATTGTTGTTCCTTGCATCCACGAGTTCGAGGCTAAGGAAGAGCGCGTCTCCGCGTTGCACGAGACGACCCGTAAGCACGGCTTGTACACTGAGTTCGCTCCCCGCAACGGACGGATCGATCTCGCGGCCCTTGTAGCGAAAGACAGAGCTACGCGACTTTACGGCCACGTTGGGAAGTTTCGAGAGACTGTCGATTAGAGTCTCCGTGACACCGTCGCTCAAGTATTCGGTGTTGGCGTCGCCACCAATATTGGCAAATGGCATCACAGCAACTGAACTTATTACGGGTTGCGCGCTCGGCCTCGCTGCCTCGGAATGTATGAAACGGTAAGTGAGAAAGCCCGCGAAAATCAGGCCCAGCAACACAGCGCCTGCCAGCAACAGTTTTCCGTGCTTGTTCCAGGTTTGGATTCGGCGCGGCACATACGATTTGAAGTTCTCCAGAAATCGAGTCGTCTCGCTCGTCTCTGACTCCGGCGACGCACGCAACACGGCGATCAGTTCGTCGCGCATCTCAGCGATGTTTTGGAAACGCTCGCGCGGCTCCTTCGCCAGGGCGCGACTGATCGTCGCCTGTAGCTTTGCCGGTATGGGCTCGCCCCTGAGTTCGGCAATCGGTTTCGGCGTCTCGTGCAGGACCGCGTGGCGCACGTCAACCGCCGTCTTGCCGTGAAAGGCCCAAGTACCGGTCAGCATTTCGTAAAGCAGGATGCCGGCGGAAAAAATATCGGCGCGATGGTCAACGCGTTCCCCGCGCGATTGTTCCGGCGCAGCGTAGGTGGGCGTGCCGTAGGGTGAACCTTGCACCGTCAGTTCGGTTTGATCTTTTCCCTCCGGATTTTTCTGGGTAAGTTTTGCAAGCCCGAAATCGAGAATCTTGGCTTGTCCGTTGTCTGTAACAATAACATTTTGAGCTTTGATATCGCGGTGCATAATGCCCTGCGCGTGGGCCGCCGCCAAAGCATCGCAGACCTGGATCGCGACTTTGAGCGCGCTCGTCAAGTCCAAGGGACGACCCCCAACCAATTCGCGGACGTTGCGACCGGCGACAAACTGCATCACGATAAAATGCAGACCATCGAATTCGGTCAAGTCATGAATGGTGCAGATGTTGGGATGATCCAGGGCCGAGGCTAACTGGGCCTCGCGCTGGAAGCGTTTGCGATTGATCTCACTAACCGTAAGCTCGGGCGGAAGCAGCTTGAGGGCGATGGTGCGTTTGAGTTTGGTGTCGAGAACCTGATAGACGGCGCCCTGGCCGCCCTTGCCAAGCTCTCCGAGGATTTTGTACTGCCCGATGCTCTGTCCCTTGAAAAGCTTCTCGCTGCCTAAAACGGCCTCTGCGACTTCGACGACCGCAGGCCGTTCCATAAAAC
>QHXE01000209.1:3731-7662 GCA_003222835.1 Acidobacteriota bacterium
CCGCGCTCAACTGTCCTCGTCGAGACGCGCAAAACCGTCGCGGTCTCTTCGGTGCTTAGTCCGCTGAAATATCTTAGCTCGACGATGCGAGCCTTTTGCCCGTCAATCTCTCCGAGTCGCGTGAGCGCTTCGTCCAATTCGATCAAATCAACGCTCTTCTCTTCCGCGGGCATCAAGACGGCTTCTTCCAAAGGAAGTTTGAAGGCATCGCCGCCACGCTTTTCTCGATGTTTCGTGCGGGCGTAATCAACCAGAATTCTTCGCATAGCCTGCGCTGAGATGGCAAAGAAATGTGCGCGACTCTGCCAGTTCACGTCTCTTTGGTCAATTAATCTTAGATAGGCTTCATGAATCAGCGCCGTGGTTTGCAATGTGTGATCGGGCCGTTCGCGGCGCAAGTAATTAGCGGCCTGCCGGCGCAGTTCCTCATAGACGAGCGGCAAGAGTTCGTCTAAGGCCCCGCGTTTTCCGTCGCTCCACTCGCGCAACAACTGCGTGATGTCTTGAGATGTATGGGCCGGGACACTCATTTCAATTCGAGGCTGAGTCAATAGGTCGCGGAAGACGCCCAAAGAATATACGCGAGAAAATATCAAGTCAATTTGCTCTCTTCGAGCGCTTCCCGGTGCACCGGTGTTAAGAGTTCAAACTTTAGTTTGCGGTTTTGTGTCAGTACCGCGAGCGGTAGCGACCGGATCATACAATTATCGTCGTCAGTCAAACGCGAGTACTACGATCCGGTCGCTACCGCTCGCGGTACTGACACGTGGACACCAACCTAAAGGTTGAACTCGGAACATTTGTACCTCGACTCTCATTTCCCTTCGGGCGGTTAGGAATCAGTTTCGCAGAAAAGCCTGGCGGGTTTCTCTTCTTCATGCCGCGTTAATAAATGAGGGTGAAAACAAACCCCGACGAAGAGATCGAAAAGGAGAAAAGATGAGATACAAAATCACCGTGTTCATAGCAGCGCTCGTATTCACTGGCGCGGCCTTAATGGCAACCAGAAGTTCTGTGCGGGCCCAAAACAACTCGAACGGAAATATGCAACCGGGAGCGATTGGCGCCAACCTCATGCGTTGCGACGTTAACGACGAAGGCTGTTTTACCCAACAAACGCCAAGCGGGACTAATGACCTGACGGGCACGTGGCTGACCAAGACTACGCCACCCCCCGACGGACCACCAGTCTTCCAGGGCATTTTCACTTTTGCCGGAGACGGTAGTTTGATTGCCACTCAATCCGGCGGCGAATTCCCGGCGCTGGGTAATCCCCAACTTGGACTATGGTCCAAAAACCCGGGCAACAAGCGTCAATTTACTCTGACTTATTACGGTCAGGATTTCGACGACCATTTCCAACTCACGGATTCTTACCGCGTTCGTGGGACGGTGAACCTGAATGCGTCAGGAATGTCGTTTACCGGAGTTTTGGATATAACCGTTTATGACCTTGACGGAAACGAGGTTTTCTCTGACTGTTGCGCGGCCTTTGAAGGCAGCCGCGGTGGATTAGGATCGCCTAGTGCGCATGCTGCCGAATACAAGCCCACCTCGAAAGGTTATGTTTACTTGAACCGCAATCAGGGCTGGTCGAGGCGATCAAATAAAGCACAACCATGATCGGGACAACTCGATCTGAGAAATGGCGCAAAAAAATGCCGAGCGCAAGTTACGTTGCGCTCGGCATTCCAGCTCTCAGTCAAGCGGAGGTCAGTAGAAATTCCGTTTATCGATTCTCTTTGCGCGTTCGGCTTCGCTGTCGCAACTTCGTAGCGACTCCCGTTAGGCCGGTTCCCAACAACAGCAGCGTCGTCGGTTCAGGAATGGGCGACTGGTTCCCGGTAATTCCTGCGGTTATCTGCGCCGATCGACCTGTCTGCACAAACAAATCGGCGACCGTCAGCGAGAAGGTGCCGGAGCCACTCGCGTTGCTGAAGGTGAAGTTTTGTGTTGGTGACGCGAAATGAATGTTCACTCCACCCTGATCGATATTTGGCGAAACGCTCCCCACGATGGTTGCCGTATAAGTGGTACCCTGTCCGCCATTGATTCCAGTCGGGGCGGTGAAGGTAATATTCAAAGTGAACGTGCCGTTCAGTGCCTGGGTCGGGGCCGTGCTGAGAAAGAACGAACCCAAATTGTTAGCGCCGCTCAAGGCGCCGATGCCCAATGCAGTTGTGCCGGTAAAGGACGCGTTACCGGTGAAAGTCAATTGCGGGACCGCCGTAACTGCCCCCGTCGTAGAGCCGGAGATGGTTACCTCATCGGCGCGGGCCGCTTTCTGACTGACGCCGACGATGACCAGGGCCAGAAGGCCGAGGAAAATAGACTTGAGAAATGTGGATCCGATAAGCCTTTTCATAGTGTTCTCCCTGCGAGCGTGCCAATGGGCACAATTTAAGATGGAGGTTTTCAGGCACGCGAGCATGCGGGACAAGTGCGCTCGTACGCCTGATCAAGTTCCTCTAACTAGCACTCTGAGCGATATCGGAGAAGGGAAAGAGCCAATCCGAAGAGGTTTCCAGAATTTTCAGTTCGCAGCAAGAAAGATTATGTGATCGGATCGTAATTCGAACAAAGCCGGCAGTTACCGACCGTCACGGCTCTAGATCTTTATGAAGTTGGGCAGAGGTTTTCGCAGAGGAACGCAGAAAGACGAGCGTTTTCTCTGCGACCTCTGGGTGAACCTCCGCGACCTCTGCGGTTCACTCCTGATTCGCTACCGCGTCCGTTGATCTTGACACAGACTCCAAAGTGCTCCTTCTTTGCTTCATGATTCGGTCTCCAGTTAAACTCGCAACACGAGTTGGAACCTGAAACGCTTAACATCAAAATCAACGAGCGCGAGAGCGTGACTGCGCTGCTCTATCCAGCGCCGAAGAAGAATCGCGCGAGGGTGACGATTGTGCTGGGCCATGGCGCGGGCGCGGATCAGATGAGCGCCTTTATGCGTATGGCCGCTGAAGGCTTGGCGGCGCGCGGGCTCGATGCGATGACTTTCAATTTTCTTTATAAGGAGCAAGGGCGCAGCGTGCCTGATCCGAAAGCGAGATTGGAGTCTTGTTATCGTGCGGTCATTGATACTGCGCTCAAGAACAAAAAGCTGAAAGACAACAAGCTCGTAATCGGAGGTAAATCGATGGGTGGCCGCGTCGCTTCCCAGGTGGCGGCGGCTGAAGGTGATCGCGTCGCAGGTTTAGTTTTTCTTGGTTATCCGCTGCATCCACCGGGGCGGCCGGATAAGTTACGCGACGCACATTTGGCGGAGATCGAGGCGCCAATGCTCTTTGTGCAAGGCTCGCGCGATGCCTTTGGAACTGAAGAAGAAGTCGGCGCGATTATTAAGAAGCATCGTTTGCCCGCGACATTGTATGTGATCGAAGCAGGGGATCACTCTTTCAGGGTTCCGAAGAGCGTCAAGCCGGAACCACAAGTTTACGAAGAAGTGATGGACGAAGTCGCGCGATGGACGAGCCGGCTTTGATCAGTCAAAAGCGGTTAGACTGCAAACGCCTTTGGTTTCGCCGGAGTTAGAGTGTCAACTTCAGGTCGGCCTTTCTGGCGTCGAAAAAGGCCCGACTAAAGTCGGTAATCTAAACGCCCTGCTGGTGAGGAGATACAACTTTGCCCAACTACAATTTCATTCAACTGGACGTATTCACCGATCGAGCTTTCTGCGGCAATCCTCTCGCGGTCTTTCCCGAAGCGGAAGGGCTCAGCGACGAACGAATGCAGCAGATCGCGCGCGAGATGAATTTGTCTGAGACGGTCTTCGTTCTGCCCTCGGAAAAAGAAGATGTGTTGCGCCGGCTGCGAATATTCACCCCATCCAGCGAATTGCCGTTTGCAGGCCATCCAGTTGTTGGCACGTGGAATTGTCTCGCGCGCGAAGGCGTTGTGCCTTTGCCGGAGAATGGAAATGGTTGGG
>QHXE01000210.1 GCA_003222835.1 Acidobacteriota bacterium
GATCCAACAGGATTTCCCAGATCGACCCAGAAAACATCACCTTGGTTAATCACCATGTGCCTTCGACCGCCTTGCGGTGATGGCTCCGCATTTTGCGGAGGCGCTTCTTCTCAGCTGGATCTGATGTATCCTGATATGCCTGGTTAATTCGATCGAGCAATTTCAGATTCTGATGACGACGGCAATAGTCTTCCAACGCGAGCGCGAACAAACGGCTGCGGGAAACGTGTAATTCGCTCGCCAGCGTTTCGACTTGTTCAAAGAGGGATTCTTGCAGGGAAATTGCAGTCTTGACGTTTGCCATCTTTAACACCTCACGAACCATAAAAAGTATAACTACTGGTCGGACCAGCGTCAATACTTGATTTCCGACTTATAGGGATGAAGATGCCGCTATTTAATATCATCGACTCGGAAATCCGTGTCAACGGTCGCTGGTAGTAATTCCTCGCGCCGGGCTAAATTCCACCTTTCCCTGCTCGACCTGTGCCCTAACAGAGTCGGAGAACTGAAATGCTGAAACGAATCACGCTTCACCTTGCCCTGCTCGCCGGACTACTCTTGGCGAGTCTCACATCGTTGGCGCAGACTCCTGATACCGCATCTATTCGCGGACAGATCGTTGATTCGAACGGCGCGGCGATTCCCGGTGCTCGGATTGTTTTGACGAATGAGCAGACTGGTCTGCGACGCGAAGCGCAAAGCGATTCCAGCGGTAGTTACGCGATCACCAGTCTGAAGCTGACTGGCGGTTACAAGCTGAGCGTGAGCGCGCCTAACTTTGCGGCCCAGGAAAGAAGGGAGCTTCAGTTGCGCGCGAACGAGACCGCGACAATCAATGTGACTCTGGCTCCAGGCGGCACGACAGAAAACGTAACGGTGATCGGCACTGCCGAAGGCGTGAAATCCGACAATGCTCTTTTGAACGTACGTCTCGACAGCAAAAAGATCGAAGAGACTCCCGTCTTCGGACGTAAGACAACCTATTTGGTGCTGCCTGATTCCGCCGTGCGGCCGGCCCGCGGCACGGGCGATCTGTTTCTAAATAATTTTCTCTTTATCATCAATGGTGGCGGGCGGCGGCAAAACTCTTATGTGATTGACGGCAGTAGCGGAGACGATTCATGGGGACGGCAGACAATCTTCACCAACATTCCGTTGTCAGCCTTACAGGAATTCACGGTGGTATCGAACAGTGTCTCGGCCGAATACGGCCGCAACGCGGGCGGCGCGATAAATCTCGTAACCAAATCCGGCACCAACGCTTTTCACGGAGACCTTATTGGTTTGTGGCGACCGTCAGGCATTCAGGCGCGAGTGCCGGCCACTACATTGAGTCAGCGCACGCCGGATCAGTTAGCGGAAATCAGCGGCACCGTTTCAGGGCCGATCACGAATGACCGCACACACTTTTTGATTTCTGCCGAATACAACGATGAAAAGCGAGATTCAGTAATCACCACACCCCTGGCGCCGGGAGTGTTTCGCGGCATCTATCATCAAGAACTGCTAATGGGCCGGGTCGATCACAAACTCAATAGCCGGAACACGCTTAGCGGCCGATTCAATTTTGATAATTTCATTGACACGAATCCGCAAGATAACGTGGGCGTAAACACTCTACCCAGCGCCGCGCGCACATTTCGCCGGCGCGGATACTTGATCCAGGCGGCGGAGAACACGCTGTTCAAGCCAACTCTCGTGAACGATCTGCGTTTTGAACTTCTGTTTGGCTCGCCAATCACGCGTTTCGATCCCGCCACGCCTTCGATCCAATTGGTGCGTTCAGGTGTGCTGGCTTCGACCGAAGGCGAATCGCGCATTGCAAATCTGACGAATCATGAAGTGCAGTTCGCGGACACGCTCTCCTGGACCAAAGGTAAACACTACGTGCGTTTTGGCGGCGATGCGGTACGTTCTTCCTCGGGCGGCATCGGACAAGAGTTCGGCTCGGGATTCCTTTTGGGCCAATTTCGATTCGCGCCTGATGCCGGCTGCACCCCACCGGCGAATCTGGCGTGCGTCCCAACATCGTCGTTGACGATCGCCAAAGTTTCCACGTTTACGCAGAGTTTCGGCACCCCTACTTATCATGTCAACGAATGGCTCTGGTCCTTGTTTGGTCAGGATGATTGGAAAGTGCGCCGAGATTTCACGCTTAATCTCGGACTGCGATATGACCGGCAGACATTCACTGAGGACACGAATAACTTTGGGCCACGATTTGGTTTTGCTTATAACATCAAAGGCGACGCGAAGACCGTTTTGCGCGGCAGTTACGGAATCTACTATTCGGAAATTCCCGCCAACACCCAGGCCACGTTCTCGCTAGGCGGACCAACCGGCGTATTTACTTATACGGTTAGTCCCGGCGGCCTCGGGTTTCCAACTTCGCTCACGCCGATTGCCGCATTTCCGCCAGGGGCAGCGTTGCCGGCGCGCGATATCACCATCCGGCCGGGCCGTGCGGCCTTTTATAGCCAGTTCTTCGACGTGACCAAACTCAAAGGATATCCAGGCAAGCTGCTCAATCCTTACACACAACAGGGATCGGTAGGTATCGAACGGTCGCTGGCGCCAAACTGGATCCTGAGCGCTGACTTTGTCTGGCAGCACACGATTAAAATCAATCGCACTCTCGATCTGAATTCTCCTTCACTGTTTGTGCGCGCCGTGCCCGGTCAAACGCGTTCAGTGGCTGCCGCCGATGCAACTCGTCCAATCGTTCCCGTCGCCAATGGTTACAAACGCATCTTGACCGTAATCAACAACGGCGAAAGCCTCTACAAGGGAATGCAACTGAACCTG
>QHXE01000211.1 GCA_003222835.1 Acidobacteriota bacterium
CTGGCAGCCCTTATAAGAATATTGACAAGACGCTGTGGGCTATTCGTTATGCACGCGAGAACGGCGTCGCATGTTTCGGCACCTGCGGCGGGTTCCAGCACATGATCATTGAGTACGCGCGCAATGTCCTCGGGTTTAAGGATGCGAGCCACGCGGAGTATGACCCTGAAGCTTCTAACCTCTTCATTTCACAGCTCGCCTGTGCGCTCGCGGGTCGCGAAATGGAGTTGACGTTTTCTCCCGGCTCCCGAGTTGCAGAAATCTACGGGGCAATGTCAGCTACCGAGGAGTACTATTGCAATTTCGGTGTCAACCCAAATCACGTTTCCCTCTTGAAGAGCGGCCCCTTGAAAATCACGGGATCAGATAGCGAAGGCGAGATTCGAGTTATTGAGTTGCCCGGCCACCCGTTCTTTTTGGGGACGCTCTTCGTACCTCAGACCCGTTCGACGGCAGAGCAACCACATCCGTTAGTGACCGCATTTATGAGAGCCGTTAACGAAACCAGGTCCGTGGTAGGCGCGGCATAAACAATCGTTGGACGCGAGCGGCGGGAGCGCCCCTCGCAACTAACTTGGTGCGGCGGAGGGTGCTTTGATTCGCGCCGCCGCGTCAACTCAACCGTTATGCGGCATCAAGCGTCTTGTATCCTTTAAAGATGAGGTTATCAAAATGGAGCACCTGGTTAATCCCGCTGAAGAACAGAAACTGGTAGAGGCAGCGCGCCGGGCGATGCAGAACGCCTACACACCAGTAACCCGGTTTCCTATTGGTGCGGCAGTCCTTACTGTTTCTGGAAAGCTCTTTGAGGGCTGCAATACTCAAAGTGTGATTTCTGGCTTGGGTGTTTGCGCCGAACGAAGTGCCATTGATCATGCCATCGTCTTCGGGGAGTATTCGTATCGGGCTATTGCGGTCGTCTCGAAGCTGAAGGAGCCTATCCGTCCCTGCGGGATGTGCCTTCAGTATATCGGAGAGTTCTCCCAGATTGTCGACGATGACATCGCAATTCTGATGGTCGGCTCCGACGGCAATACCCAATGGAGTTCGGTAAGAGAGTTGTCACCCGCGATCTTCGGACCACTTGACTTGGGTCTTGATATTTCTCATTACCGGACCAGGAGAGACTTTTGACCCGTCTTGGCGACCGGACTCGCCGCATAACAGCCAATAGAGGCGGCTTGTCAAGAGAAAACACTACGGGGTAGTGGCCGGATGGGCCATCCATTCATTTAAGCTATTGACCGTATTTGTTTTCGCTTTTCTCAAGGCTACACGAACGTCACCGACTGACTCGCAACTTCGGTTAGGCGGAGCATTCCACCTCACTCCACGCGGCGTTTCTTAGTATGGCTCAGAGCCGCGTCGTCGGAAGCAGGCCGGCGGGGTTTTAGGTCTTAACAGTCCCAGCCGGAGTTCCGCGCGTGAGTGAACTGCACCAAACAGCCAAGCGGGCTCACCATGAAGCCAGAAGCTTCACGTTGTGCTGTGCCTCATCGAGCTGGCTGCTGGTCCAACTCTATTGTCAGGGACCGGCAGCGACACAGCACAGGCGCCAGAAGCTCAACGGTACCGTGGCCGGCCTCACTCATGATCGACGGGTTGACTGCGAAACAATCGGTGAAAGGACTCAGCTGCTCAATTGCTGGTCCTTAAGCCATCTTGCTTGGCACAGTCTCACCAGTTAGGTTCGAGATACCGGCACGGGCAGCGTCACATTCGTCAAAGCCTAATCACCAATCAAGGGGAGACGTGGGCCCCAATCAAATCGCCGAGCTCACTCCGGAGAGTGTCTCAGTTAGGCGTTCGGGATGCCCGCGTCTCCCCGCGCGCAGAGCTTAACCCCGTGAGATACAAAGGCTTATCTCACGGGGTTAACGGCCAAACAACAGCTCTTCGCGATACTCAGTTTGCTCCTTCAGCACATGGAATGCGGCCTGGGCCAGTTTGTGAGCGATGATGTTGTAGCAGATCATCTGTCGCCCACGGCCCCGATGCCGTTTCAATTGTCGTTCGTAACAGCGGCGCACTTTCGGATAGCAGCGCACCGCATGCACGGCGGCTTGCGAGAACGCGGCTTTCAGATAATGATTCCCCTGCTTGCTGGCGCGCCCGCGGCCACTCACCTTGCCGGACTGCGCAATGCCCGGCACCACCCGGCAGTAGGAACTGAAAACTTTCACGTTGGCAAAGCGCGTCAGTTCGCCCACTTCATACATAATAGTCAGGGCGATGACCTGGCCCACCCCCGGCAGCTTCAGCAGCAGCTCGTAAGACGGTGCGGTCTGAGCCAGCGCCAGGATGGTCTTTTCCAACTCCGCGATCTGCTCCGAGTAGAGTTCAATCCGGCGCAGTTCCTGGCTGGCGTGCAAGCGTACCAACGGATGCTCGAACCATTGCTCCAGTTCCGCTTCGGTGGCCGTTTTGATCTCTTGCTGTTTGCTGGAGAGGATTCCCTGACGCAACAACAAGCGCCGCAGACTGCCATACTCACCAGCACGCACTTGCACCAAATGCATGCGCCGGCGCAGCAGATCGCGCACCGGTCTGGTCTCGACTGGATAGATGTAAGCGGCGGGCACCGCGCCCACCAGCAACAGCTTGGCCAGTGAGTAAGCATCACGGCGATCGGTTTTCACTTTGGCCCCCGTGATCAGGTAGAGCCCGAGGGTGTGGGCCAACACCACGTCGAAACCCTCAGCTTGCAAACCATCTATCAGCCAGTACCAGTTGAACGTACTCTCGACCACGATCTTCAGCTTGGCTTTGTAGGGCTCAAGCAGTTGGCAGATTTTCGTCAACTCGTTGCGCAGCTTTTGCTCGATCACTATCTTAAGTTGTTCATCGATCACACACACGTGACAATCCCTTGCACTCAAATCGATTCCGCAGTAGAACTTCATCAGAGGTGGCCTCCTTTTTTGGTCGAAAGGTTGGTAAAGCAAACGCATTTTACGTCGTTCGCTTTCGGCCGCCTCTATTGATTATCAAATCGTTGGACCCAAATTTACCTTGAGTATTCGCGAAATTTGGGGCGCGGTTGAAATGAACGCCGCATAAATCGTTGGACGCGAGCGGCGGGAGCGCGTTTATTAACTTGCTTGGTGCGGCGAAGGGTGCTTTGATTCGCGCCGCCGCGTCAACTCAACCGTTATGCGGCACGAAAGCGGCGGTCTTCCGAAACGCTGTCAGTGCTTGCGGCGTTACAAGTTACTGATAGCTGCGTGCTATCGCGTTAGGAGTAGCCTATGCCAGAACTACCATCGTCCAATCCGAAGCAGTTTGTTCAAGGTGCGCCCGTACTGCATGTCTCCGATGTCGTCGCGACGGCAGCATTCTATCGAGACGTGCTCGGGTTTATGTGGGACTTTGGCGACCAATCATACGCTGTCGTCTGGCGCGACAACTCAGCGATCCACTTCGTTAGAGACGATGCGAGTCCCAAGGGCGTCCACTTATTTCAATGGGTGAAGGACGTTGATGCCTACTACAGAGAGATCGTCGATCGAGGGGCCGACGTTGCAAAGGAGCCCACCGACCAGCCGTATGGGATTCGCGAGTTTGGTCTATCCGATGTCAATGGTGTGGGCATCGTCTTTGGTCAGGACATCGAACACCGCTGACTCATCGCTGCTGCTGCCGCATAACAACCTATAAATCGTTGGATGCGAGCGGCGGGAGCGCCTCTCGCAACTAGCTTGGTGCGGCGAAGGGTGCTTTGATTCGCGCCGCCGCGTCAACTCAACCGTTGGGCGACCTGGGGGCAATTACCGTAGAGAGAGCAGTCCGAGTAAAAACAGGAGGATGACTATGAAAACCTTTAGTGGATTGTTGTTGCTAGTGCTGATTAGCATGTGCGTTGCTGTTACCACTGGATCATCCAGTGGCGATCCTGAGTTCCCACAATGGAGAGAAATCACTTCAGCCACAGACGCGAGTGACTTCAAACTCAATTGTGAGTATTACGCGCTTTTCGAGTACGTTCCTGGGGGGACTCGTGCTCTGTTCATGAACTTCGCTGGGGTGGGACAGACTGGCTATCCGGGTGTGACCTCTTTTGTTTCCGCAGATGCTTCAGGGGGACAAAACTTTAGGGTAGAGAATACACAAAAGGACACCGTCAAATTCGGTAGTAGCTCTTTTCCAGCCAGGGTCTTCCAACGTTGTTCCGGCCGGTTGCCAGAGAGCTAACTCGCAACTAACGACTTCGGTATTACTTGCGCCACCAGCGCGGCGTCGCCCAACAACAAATCGTTGGACGCGAGCGGCGGGAGCGTGTTTCTCAACTTGCTTGGCGCGGCGGAGGGTGCTTTGATTCGCGCCGCCGCGTCAACTCAACCGTTCGGCAAGGTAGAAAAGCATAGGCTATGCGCAAAGTACTGACATCATCACTACTTGTTCTCTTAGTAATCATTTCAGGTTGCGCTCAGCAAAGGCGAGCTACTCAGGAGGGGACAATTGCATTAGTGCATGTCACCATCATTGATGCCACTGGCGCACCGCCCCAGCCTGGGATGACCGTGGTGATTACCGGTAGTCGCATCGCGGCGATTGGTAGAGATGGGAAACTCAAACTGCCGGAGCAGGCTCAGCAGGTCGATGCCACCGGGAAGTTCCTGATTCCGGGTCTATGGGATATGCACGTCCATTTGGACGATAAAGAAGTTTTCTTCCCGCTGTTTTTGGCCAACGGTGTGACCGGCGTGCGCGATATGGGCGTCTCCAAGGAAGCCTTTGAGAGTCTCAAGCAACTGCGCCGGCAGATTGCCAAAGGCCAACTCTTAGGGCCGCGCTTTGTCACACCCGGTCCGATGCTGGACGGGCCTCGCTCATTTCCACCGGTTGAAAAGATCTTCCTTACGACAGAGAATGAAGCGCGAGAGGCCGTGCGGTGGCTTAAACAGAATGGCTCTGACTTCATCAAAGTGCATAGCTTCCCTTCCCGCGAAGTTTATTTCGCGATTGCTGATGAGGCTAAAAAGCAAGGGCTAACATTGGTCGGTCATCTTCCCG
>QHXE01000212.1 GCA_003222835.1 Acidobacteriota bacterium
GCTCAGGTTGCCGAGGACCAGAATGAACAGCAACAAGAACGCGAAGCCCGCGACCAGCGGCGCCAGACCTGGATCGAGACGCCACTCTCTCGGCGCGGCGGCAGAGTCTCCTTGATCGATAGCGACGCGGCGATAGACTACTTGGCCTTCAGGTGGTTCGGTTTTGGGGTTAAGGGACATTAGCTAACTAAAGCATTGCAAATTGAAAATTGAAAAATGCAAATTCGGCATCGTCGGAGCGTTCAGTTGCTTAAGGCCTCTTCGCACTGATTTCACGCTACGGTTTCTTATCTCGGTTCTCTTTTGCGGTAACAATTGATTGGGCGATGATGTTGCAGAGCTGAATGCATTCATTCAAGAGTTCGCCCATTCGATGCTCGGGCAGCATTTCCGGTCTTTACGATCAGGCGAATCCAAGAGCGGGACTCGCGCAACTCTTTAAGACAGATACTGAGCTGTGAACGAAGTCTGCACGGCTCTCTGCAGCACATGCTTCTTCGTAATTCGGCGCCGGCGAAGTGCCGCTGCGAACCAATTGACCGCCGATATGCCGACCCATTCGCGTGTCAGGCAGCGCATCAACTACCTTGCCCACTCGTGCGGCAAACTCAATCACTCGTTCGACAAGTTCACTAGAGGTCACGATCGCTCCCCATCAATTTGCAATTTTCATTTTTCAATTTTCAATTTGCAATTCCCATTCTTCAATGCTTCGCCTCCATCCAGTTATCGCCGATTCCCGTCTCTGCTATCAAGGGCACGTCGAGTTCGACCGCCGATTCCATCTCACGTTTCAGTGTCTTGGCAACCTTCTCGGCCTCGCCCCGCGGACACTCGACCAACAACTCGTCATGCACCTGCATCAACAACTTTGCATCCAGCCCTTCGCGGCGAAAGGCTTCGTCCGTATGCAGCATCGCAATCTTCACGATGTCGCTGGCTGTGCCCTGGATTGGCATGTTGATGGCTTCGCGCTCGGCGGCGCGACGGATGTTGGCGTTGCGATCGTTGATACCGGCCAGTGGCCGAATGCGTCCGTAGAGCGACCGCACAAAGCCATGCTCGCGGGCCTGCACCGGAATCTCATCCATGTAGCGACGCACACCTTTATAAGTCGCGTAATAATCGTCGATTACTTTGCGCGCTTCCTGTCGAGAAATGCCGACACGCTGCGACAAACCCCACGGCTCGATCGCGTAAGCAATTGCGAAGTTCACGATCTTGGCGAAGCGTCGCGCTTCCTTTAGTTCTTCGTCCGTCTTCGCTCCAAATACCAGCCGCGAAGTCCGCGCGTGAATATCATCGCCATTGCGAAAAGCGTCGAGCATCACTTCATCGCGAGTGATATGCGCGAGCAGACGCAACTCGAGCTGCGAATAATCGGCGGCAACCAATTTATTGCCCGGCTCGGCAACGAACGCGCGGCGGATGCGGCGGCCCAGTTCCGTGCGAATCGGAATATTTTGCAAATTCGGATCGCTTGACGAAAGCCTGCCGGTTGCCGCCACGGTTTGATTGAGTTGACTATGAATGCGTCCATCGGCGGCGATCTGATGCGGGAGCGCATCTGTATAGACACTCTTCAACTTTTCGAGTTCGCGATACTCAATAATCAATCGTGGCAGCTCGTGGGTCTGGGCCAATTCCTCCAACACTGCTTTGCTGGTGGAGACGCGACCGGTAGAAGTCTTGCGACCCGAAACGATATTCAACGCTTCAAAGCATTCACCTACTTGTTTCGGCGAATTGATATTGAACTCGCGTCCGGCGAGCGCGCAGATTTTAGTGGTGAGTTTCTCCAGCTCTTCGCCGAGATGGCGCGACAACTCGGAGAGCACCTCGGTGTCCACGCGAATGCCCGCGCGCTCCATCCGATAGAGTAGCGGCGCCAGCGGCAATTCAATGTCGCGATAGATGCCGGCGAGATCCTTTTCGTCGATTCGCTGGCGCAAGACTCGCGCAACCTGCGTCGTGAAGTCCGCCGCTTCCGCCGTCTGCCGGGCAATTTCATTCCACCCTTCGTACGGCGGTCCGCCACCTTCGGCGCCCAGGCTTTCGCGCGCCAAATCGATTAGCTCGTACTTGCTGCGTGTCGGATCGAGAACATACGCCGCCAGCAGCGTATCGTCAGCGACGCCCATTAACTCAATGTCGAAAGGCATCAGCAGAGACGTTGCCCGCTTCAGATCGTGAACAGACTTTTCAAGCAGTCCATTGCTAAGCAGTTCGCGGAGAGTACCGAGCGCCGCGTTTTTGCCCTCGGCGAATTCATCGAGATCGACGAAAGCAGACTCTCCGTCGCGCGGCGCGAAGGCAATGCCGCGAGCGCCTTGGCCATCGTGCGCGCTTTGCTGCTGGCCGGCACCCGGCGGCGAAGAGTTGGAAAATGCGACGCCCACGTTCTCTGATTGCCAAAGCTTTTGAATTACCGCGTCAAGCTCACGCTGGTTTCGCACCAAAGAGTAGTTACGTTCGGCCGTTACTCGAGCCGCAACCGGCGCCGCATCGGCGAACTCGTTTACCAGCGAATTGAACTCGAGTTCCTTGAACAACTCATATGCGGCGGCGCGGTTGGGCGATTTAATTTGTAATTCCTCTAGATCTAATTCGATGTCAATGTCGGTCTTAATCTGCGCCAGCTCGCGCGATTTGCGGATCAACTCCGCATTATCGCGCAGCGATTCGCGATACCTTTTGTTCTTGATCTCTTCCGCGTGTTCGAGCGCGTTGTCGATTGAACCGTAATCCTGGATGATTTGCACCGCGCCTTTTGGACCAACGCCGGGAGCGCCGGGAATGTTATCGACGGAGTCGCCCATCAAACCGAGCAAGTCAACGACCTTATCTGCCGGCACGCCAAACTTTTTCTCGACCCAGGCTTCGTCGCACCATTCAATCGGCGGTACCGGCTCTTTGCGCTTGACGACTTGCGAGTTCTGGCGCATGCAGACGATCAAGGGGTCGCGCACGAGTTGGCACATATCTTTGTCATTTGAAACGATAACAGCTTGCAGATTTTTGTCGGCCGCTTTAAGCGCTAGCGTGCCGATCACGTCGTCGGCTTCGAAACCGGACACGCGGATGATCGGAATGTTGTAGGCTTCGCACAGGCGCATTATGTAAGGCATTTGCGAAGCGAGATCGTCGGGCATTTCCAGCCGCGTGGCTTTGTAATCGGCGAAGGCTTCGTGACGAAAAGTTTTTTCCTTGGACTCGAATATCGCCGCGATGTATTTCGGCTTCTCATCCTGCAAGAGCTTTCGCAGCATGTTGGTGAAGATATATACGGCCTGTGTGACTTGCCCTTTCGAAGTGGCCAGCGGCGCGGCGCGATTCGCCATCGGCGCATAGAAAGCACGGAAAATGTGTGACATCGAGTCGATGAGAAAGACTCGATCAGCCGGCTGAGCGGCGGAAGTTTTCGCCATTATGAATCGATGATAGGGTTGCGATTTGAGCGTGTCAATTTAGTAAGGTAAGTCGACAAGAACGTGGCATCTATGCCTCGCTGAACGATCAGAGTCGTGGCGAGCTTGCCACAGCCATAGTCAGCGTTGTGCCGTTTTTTGGGCAATCATCAAAGGCATGAGCCTTGCCCTATCATCCGGCTCAGTTCAGTTCCTGCGCGAATGAAACATTCGAAATCACCCAACGCAAAGCAGACGACACTCGCGCGTCCGGTTGAAGCGAAAGGCATTGGCTTGCATACAGCCGTTCCGGTGCAGGTGCGACTTCTGCCGGCGCCGCCCGACACCGGATATGTTTTTCTGCGAACCGATCTCGGCGGGTTCGAGATTCCGGCTAACGTCGAATCGGTGGCGCACTGCAGCTACGCGACGACGCTGATGCGCACCGGCGTCATGCTTTCGACGGTCGAGCATCTGCTGGCGGCCCTGCGTGGGTGTGGCGTTGACAACGCTTACATCGAAGTTGACAACCTGGAAGTGCCAATTATGGACGGCTCGGCAGAATCCTTCGCGGAAATGATCGAAAGCGCGAATTTGGTGGAACAGCCGGCGGCGCGG
>QHXE01000213.1 GCA_003222835.1 Acidobacteriota bacterium
TGAGAATAGCCCAGCAATTCATTGCTGGGATGCGGCGTAGCAATAACGACCGCAGCCCCGATTTATCGGGACGACTGAAATGATGGGATTATCTACACCTCTGCAATCATCAACCGTCCGTTTCACGGACTGTATTCGGAAACTAACGCTTGTTTCCCAGCGATGAATCGCTGGGCTACTTTCGACAGTCTGTATTGACCGGAGAGATCGTGAACAGGTGTTCGGAGACATAGTGAACACATGTCAATGATCTTTCGGTGACTGGTTGAGGTCGATCGAGCCAACCCATTGGTGGCAAAGATAGACGTCAAGCAAGCCATCGGTTGAAGTCGGACGCAATGCTACGCGTAAATCAGCAAAGGCGTTGCCGAGAAAGAACTTTCTTTGCTGATATTTGACTTGGCCACGATCTCCAACTTTACGAATGATTTCGTGGTCATCATATTCGATCGGAAGCAAGGCCTCCGGAAAAGGCCGGACGCTGGCACGGTAACGCGCGGCTGGGACGGTCAAACCTAGAGCTTCATGGGGACGAATCAAATTGTACTGAGCGCGCCATCTTTCCAGAGCTCGTTGGCACTCTTGTTGATTGCGCCAAAGTTGATCGCGTAAGAGCTCGACTGCCAAAGTGCGGTGAAAGCGTTCAGCTTTACCTTGGCTTTGAGGATGATGAGGCCGAGAAAAAGATAAGCGAATACCCAGGCGAATCAGCCACACCGAGAACTCAGTGTAACAAGTTCGACCATGACGATAAACAGCCCAGGGCGAGCCGTTATCCATCGCCAGGCGCCACGGCAGACCATAACGACGGAAGACGCTAACCAAAGCCGTGCGCGTAGTTTCAGTTCTTTGATTCGAACAGGCCACCAGCCCTAGGGCAAAGCGAGAATGATCGTCGAGCACCGTCAACGGATAACAACGACCTCGACCCAAAGCGAAATCACCTTTGAAGTCCATTTGCCACAAGTCGTTCGGTTGTGGATGTACGAAGCGGATCCAAGGTTTATGTTTAAGTGCTTCTTCATTGGTCAGCAAATGGTACCGATCCAGAATGCTGGTAATCGTACTGGGGCTGGGTACCTGAGTGTGACCCAAAGCCAGCAAGCGGGCGCGCAGTTTCCGTCCGCCCCAGGCAGGATGTTTGCGACGCTGGCTGATTACCGTCTTTTCGATCTTCTTTGCGGTCCGCGACGGCGAGCTGTTCGGACGACGCGAAAGTTCTTGCAGACCTTGAGCGCCGCTTGCTTTGAATCTCTCCAGCCACTTGTAAGCCGTGGTCGGACTGATTTCAAACTGCCGGCACAGTTGGCGAACATTCGCTTTTTCTTGACTGGCTAGCATGACGAACTCGTGACGTTGAGACATGGCAGAACTGATTCTCCAGGGCATACCTCCGACTCCTTTCGGTCGATAGGTATTACCTTAAATGTGTTCACTATGTCTCCGAACACCTGTTCACGATCTCTCCGGTCTATACAGACGAACGAAAATAGCCCAGCGATTTATCGCTGGGAGAAAGGTGTCCGATCATCGTCAGTCCGGAAAGCGGACGAAAGAGATGTTTCGCGGTTATCAGATTCAAGATTTCTGTCGCCCGTTTCAGGGCTTATGAACTACTCTTCTGCTGTGCACCCAGCAGTGAACTGCTGGGCTATCGTCGATCGTCCGCTACGCGGACTTAATTAGGATGCGCCAAATCTTTACAATCTCGCTTCTATTCTCAACCATTCGATTATCGACGCCGCTGGTGCTGGCCGCGCTGGGTGGTTTGTATTCGGAACGGTCGGGCGTAATCAACATCGCGCTTGAGGGATTGATGCTGGCCGGCGCGTTCACCGCCGCATCCGTCACTTACTATGCCAGCAGTCCCTGGGTTGGGCTTGGCGCTGCGATCCTGGCAGGCGCGTTAGTGGCTTACATCATTGCGCTGGCGAGCATTCGCTTCAAGGCGGATCAAGTCGTCACCGGCACCGGCATCAACATCATGTTCCTTGGTTTGCCGGCGGTGTTGAGTGGCGCGCTGTTTCTCTCTTCCGGCTCGACGCCGCAGATTCCCAAAGAGAATTTGTTGCCTACGCTTTATCGCTTCGTTCCCGCATTTCCCGATACGTTTTGTATCGGACGCCTTTCGGATTGCGGCTCCGGGCCGTCGGCGAAAATCCGGAAGCGGCGGATGCCGCCGGCGTGGGCGTCAATCGCATTCGTTACATAGGCGTGATTCTGTCGGGCGCGTTGGCAGGAATTGGCGGAGCGTATCTTTCAATTGGCCAATCGTCTCTGTTCACGCGCAACATGACAGCGGGCCGCGGCTTCATTGCGCTGGCTGCTCTTATCTTCGGCAAGTGGCGCCCCGTGCAAACGATGCTCGCTTGCCTGCTTTTTGGCTTTGCCGACGCGCTGACTATCCAACTGCAAGGCGTGCCAGTCTCAGTGCTGTTCCTGCGCATCGGGGTTGGCATCCTCATCTTCCTGTTTATCTGGTTCATCGCACATCAGGTTCCACTTCTAAATCGGAATAGAATTATTGAGCTATCCACGGCCGTCGTGATCTCGGGAATCCTCTGGCGAATGTTGTTCGCCACATCCGGGGGCATGGATAAGGTGGAGGTTCCGGTCCAGTTCATCCAAATGATTCCATACGTGGTTACAATCGTGGTGCTCGCGGGTTTCATCGGTCAGTCGCGCGCGCCGAGAGCGCTGGGAATTCCGTATCAGAAAGAGCGGTAGATAGCGAGGTTACTAAATGCCTCCGTCAGTTTCTCTGAAGGAGCTGAAAGAATTGGTGACTTGAGATTCGCGTGGGACAATCAAAAATGAGAAGAAGCGTGGCGTCAGCTTTTTAGAAGGCTCCTCACTCTTCAGGGATCCTCTCTTCGTCGTTTTTGACGATCCCGATCATTCGCAAACCGAGAATCGATATATTATCATTGGACATTCAAGTCAAAACCGCCTGCTAATAGCCGGCTACTTGGAGCGTGCCGAGAGGGTACGATTGATATGGGCCAGAAAGACAAGCAGGCGAGAGCGTAAGCCTTCAGGTCGTTAGCGAGAAACTCTGACACCAATCCGCGAGTTCGTATTTCTTTTTGAAAAATGGCCACTGAGCTAAGTCCATCTACACTTTACGAGCGCGCAGAGAAAGCTGCGCGTGCCGTTCGCATGCGCACAGACGCCGAAGTGCCGGTAGCAATCGTCCTCGGCAGCGGACTCGGCGCTTTCGCTGACGACCTGACCAATTCGATCGAGATTCCTTATAACGAAATCCCCGGCTTCGCGCGAGCGACAGTCGAAGGTCACGCTGGTCGTCTGGTCCTTGGCAAAGTCGGTGAGGTAACGATCGCGGCGATGCAGGGCCGCTTTCATTACTACGAAGGATACTCGCTGCAGCAAGTCACATTTCCAATTCGGGTTTTGAAATTGCTGGGGGTGCGAACGCTGCTGTTGACCAACGCCGCCGGCACGCTGAATATGGAGGTCGAACCAGGCTCCTTGATGGTGATTAGCGATCATCTCAACCTGATCGGCGATAACCCGCTGCGCGGAGAAAACGATGAGCGTTTCGGGCCGCGCTTTCCCGATCTCACTTCGGTTTATGCGCGCCGGTTGCAAGACATCGTTATTAAGGAAGCAAACGCGATCGGAATCGAAGTGCGCCGGGGAATTTACGCCGCGCTGGCGGGACCAAGCTACGAGACGCCCGCCGAGATTCACATGCTGCGCGCGTTGGGTGCGGATGTAGTGGGCATGAGCACTGTTCCGGAAGCTATCGTTGCGCGCCACATGGACATCGACGTGGTGGGGATTTCGTGCATCACGAATCTGGCGGCTGGGGTTTCCGATCAACCGGTGGATCATAGTCTGGTGATCGCCACGGGCGAGCGCGTGCGGGCCCAGTTCACTGAACTATTGAGACGCGTTATCAGAAGACTGGATCTATAGGTTCAAAAGGGCTGCACTCGAATCTAGTACTTACTATGATTATTGGCATCTGCGGCGGCACTGGTTCAGGCAAGACCACGATCGCCAATCGCATCCTGGAATCGGTCAGTGCAGACGAAGTAGTCTTCATCCAACAAGACCTTTACTATCGCGATCTCAAGGATATGCCGCTGGACTATCGGAACGCGGCTAACTTCGATCATCCGGACGCGCTCGATAATGATCTGCTGGTCAATCATCTCAAGCGGCTGAACGCGGGCGAGCCGGTCGAACTTCCGATTTATGATTTCCGCACTCATTCGCGGCTGCCGGCCACGACCTTGGTCGATCCAAAACCAATCGTGATCGTCGAAGGCATCCTGATTTTTGCTGAGCCGCGGTTGCGCGAAGAGATGGACATCAAGGTTTTTGTGGACACGCCGGACGACATCCGTTTCATTCGCCGCCTGCGCCGCGACATCGCGGAGCGTGGTCGCACGCTCGATTCGGTCATCGAACAATATATCGGGACGGTGCGCCCGATGCACATGCAATTCATCGAACCGTCAAAGCGGTACGCGGACGTAATCATTCCTGAAGGTGGTTATAATTTGGTGAGCATTGATTTGATCAGCGGAAAGATTCGCGAGAGGCTGGCCAATGCTTTGCATTCAGTGGGAGGCCATAGTTGAGCGAATCTGAGGATCAATTAATTGAGCAAGCGACTGCCGCGCGGCTGCGTTCAGTCGCGCCGTTTTCAAATTTCTTGGTGGGCGCAGCGCTGCAAACGGACGAAGGTAAGGTATTCAGCGGTTGCAATGTCGAGAGCGCAAGTTACGGCCTGACCGTCTGCGCCGAGCGGATCGCGATTTGGAAAGCCCTCTCGGAAGGCGAGCGAGACTTTGCCCGGCTGGTGATCGTCGCCGACACGGAACAATTAACGCCGCCCTGCGGAACTTGCCGGCAAATCATCTGGGAGTTCTGCAAGCACGCGACAATTGTGCTGGCAAATCTGCATGGGCAGAAGGAAGAGTTGCATGTTGCCGATCTCCTACCGCGTGCTTTCGATGCAAGATTCTTGAAGGAAGCCGCTCGATAAAAATCGGAATTGCGTGTCAGAACCGCGAGCGGTAGCGACCGGTCCTAGGTACGCAGTCGTCCCGACTGCTTTAACCACTACGCACTGCGCAGACGTACGATACAGAAGCAGGCGGGACGCCTGCGTACCCGGGGCCGGTCGCTACCGCTCGCGGGTCTGACACGACTCGCCCAACAAAATGAGAACGATACCAATCGCTCTGCTGCTATTGATTTCTGTCGCGCAATCCGTAACGATGGCGCAGAAAAGGAAGACTGTGGTGGACCTAATTGTAAGCGGCGGAACCATCGTAACGATGGATGGCCCGCGACGTGTGATTGACAACGGCGCGATCGCGATCAAAGGAGGACGCATCGAAGCCATCGGTCGGGCCAGCGATATCGGTCAAAGATACGCCGCGCGCCAGGTCATAAATGCCACCGGCAAGGTTGTAGTGCCCGGTCTCATCAACGGCCACACGCACGTGCCGATGACGCTGTTTCGTGGGCTGGCCGACGATCTCGACCTGCAAGAGTGGCTCACAAAATACATCTTTCCCGCTGAAGCCAAGAACGTCACCGAAGAATTCGTTCGCGTCGGTACGCGCCTGGGTCTGGCTGAGATGATTCGCGGCGGCACGACGACTTATTGCGACATGTATTACTTCGAGGATGCCATCGCCGACGAGACTTCGAAAGCCGGCATGCGCGGCGTGCTCGGCGAAACCGTGATCGACTTTGCCGTAGCCGACAATAAGACGAACGCGGAAGCGATGTCGTATGTCGAAGGCTTTGTGAAGAAGTGGCAAGGCAATGCTTTAGTCATTCCCGCGGTTGCGCCACACGCGCCCTACACTGTCTCTGAAGAACATTTGAGAGCCATTCGCGCGTTTTCGGATCGCACCGGCGCGCCCATCGTGACACACATCTCGGAAACGAAGCGCGAGGTGGACGATAGCATCAAAGCGAAAGGCGCCAGTCCCATCGATTATCTGAACCGCATCGGCTTTCTCAACAATCGAGTAATCGCCGCACATGT
>QHXE01000214.1 GCA_003222835.1 Acidobacteriota bacterium
TAATTCCATCCGTCGCCAACGCTCGAATATGAGCTGTACCCGGGCTATGTCCGCCGACGCTTGCCGTGGTCACTACCGTGATCGGGTTCGTGGAAACTGAATCGATCGTGGCCGCGGTTACGTTATCGGAGGTAAAACTGATTGAGACGCCCTTCATCGCGCGGCCATACTCGTCGAAAGCTTGAGCGGCGAACTGCGTCGTCTCTCCCACATTTACAGTTGCGGCAAGCGGGGAAATCGAAACCGTGATGAGGTGACCGGCACAATTGCCGAACGGCGTCCCGTCGGTTTTCAAACCAGGTGAGAACAGTCGCCCGTTCGCACCCGCGGCGGAGTTGTGCTGTACGAATGCGCCAACGATGTCCAGCGAACGCGTTAACGACTGACCATTGTCGCCGTCAAGACCGGTCGAGCCGCCGTAAGAGAATTGGGTGATTAGATTGCCTGCTCCATCACGAATCAGAATCGTCAGGCCGCTGTTCGTAAGTGACAGTCCGGCGGAAGTCGTAGCCTTGACGACCTGAGCGCAACCAAAAACCGGATCATTTGGATTGAAGTTGGCGTTGCTACCACCGAAGACGACCATTGCATTGCCCCCGGACAGCGTCGTTCCCGCCGCGAAGGTGAATCGAGTCGTTTCGGTTGAACTTCCGACTGGCCGCGTGCGGATGGTCCAGCCGCTTAGGTTGATGTCGTCGGTTACGGTTCCGTTGACCAGCTCGACAAACTCATCCTGAGTTCCATCGCGAACTCCATCGTGATTCGCATCGCCGGCAACACCGTTAGGCGGATCGGCCAGCACTTCGTTGATGAAAATTGCGCGACTGGGGTCGCCGGTGAAACTAACATTCACAGCGTTGCCCTCGCGTCCGTCACATTGAAGCGAAAGATTCACCGCGCCGACGCCGCGCAGGTCTTTTGGAACCAAGACGTGAACTTCGTCCAAACCGGGCATGTCAGGCGAGCGGATTACCGACTCGGCATTTACTGTTCGACCGCCAATTAAAATAGGGGTTTGCGTGGCGTTCCGTGCGCCAGTGGCAAAGATCGTCAGACGAAGATCTCCGCTGGTGGGATCGAATGGTCCTTCCTGCAAGGTGTCGCTGTTCAGGATCACGCCTTCGCCGATTCCATCCCCGGTCTTCGTGAAAACTCCAGGTGCTGTGCGCAGCGTCGGGACAGTTCCACGCGAGGAAAAGTTCTCCGCATTCGTGACGATCACGTCAGCATTGCCGATTTCAGTTTGGGGCGGCACCAGGAAATTGACTTGGCCGGGCGACACGAAAAAGATTTGCGACGCGCGGCCGTTGACAGTTACGGTCGTGCCCGAAACGTTCGTCGGAAAATTACCGTTCGGAAGACGTTGGACTTGTACTGTTACGTTTGCGAGAGCGTTGCCTTGAGCCGTGGCCATACTGTCAGGCGCTATGGCTTTAATCGTTGATGGTTCATGGCCGAATGATGCGCCGTTGAGAATCGCGGTCAAAACTCCAAACGCCGGACGCGCCGAAACCGCAGTAACGTAAATCTCAGAGTTGTTGGCTGAATCGCTGTTCGCCACCGCGGCCGAAAAGACGCGGGGAAAATTAAATGCGACAATCGATCCGTCGTCGTTGAGCGACGACACAACATCAGCAGTCGCGCTCGACGGTGCATTGGTAACCTTTGAAAATTGAGCCGTGGGAACGTCAAAGACGTAAAGTTCTACGCTTCCATCTGAGTTACCGCCAATCACGTTGCGGCGCGTGGCGAAAGCGACGCGCGTACCGTCACCGCTGATCGTCGGGTGCAGCGGCACTTCAGTCGCGCGCGCGCCGAGCGAAGTTACTTGTTTGATGGCGCCGCCAGTCCGGTGGTCGTAGAGAAAGACCTGGCTCGAATTCGTTGCCGTCTCGGCCGAGTAAACCACGCGAGTACCGTCATCGCTGATCGCTCGACCATAAGTCAGCTTCAGCGACGGAACGTTTGCGGCGAGAAGCGAGATTGGCCCCAAACCGACGCGCGGCTGCTCGATTAGATCGCGATTGCCACTGGGCGTGATTCCACTGTCGCGTATGTAAGCGACGCTCGCGCCGTTGCCGCTAATCTTTGCGTCGCTGAAGCCAACGATGCCGGAAGAATTAGTTAACTGTGCGAAGCTGTTCGTGACTGTATCGCAAATGAAAACTTCGAGGTTGCCATCGCTATTCTGTCCCGCCAGGTCGCGGTTCGAAGAGAATGCGATGAAACGTCCATCCTCAGAAATCGAAGGTTGGAAATTTCCGTTTGCAATCCTGCTTGAAAGATCGCCCGGCGAAGTGTTCGTGACCTGAATGAGTTTCGCGCCATCGAAAAGAAAAATCTCCGAATTGCCGTCCGCGTTCGTACCGAGTGGATCGTCCTTGGAGGCAAACGCGATTCGAGATCCATCCTGCGAAATCGCCGGAGCGACCGCGCGTGTGCCGCCGATTTGAAAGAACGTTGCCGGATCTACAGCGATATTCGCGCGGATGGCTCTGAAGTGATCGGAACCAGCGGCGCCGGCAATGTCTTCAGTCGATTCGAACGCGACTATTCTGCCATCGCCGCTGATCGATGGGTTGATGTTGATGCCCTCTTCGGTGGTGTTCGTGATGCGGCGCAGATTCGACTGCGTTTGGGCTCGCTTCAAATTGATAAGGCACAGCGCGGCCGTACAGACAAGAACGAGTGCGAGTAGTGTGAAGCGACGCACTGGGGGCTGCCTCGACTTGAATCGAAACGCTCGGAGTGCCGCCTTCAGCCGGAGTCTTTTGGTGCGAAGCGGGTTCGCTTGAGGCGCTATTCCGAGTAAGGACGCGGGCATTCTACAGACTTTTAGTCCAAATACAACGAATATTTGTAGGCATGAGAGGCGTTACTGAGTTACGATTCTGGACGACTTGAGAACCGCCGAGCATGCAAATCTCGCCGCAGAAATCGCAGATAAATGAGGGCTCAGTATTTCCGTCCAGGGCGCAACGACTTCGGCGAACAATTGCTTCGTATTGACATGTACTTGAGGCTTGAAAAAAAGGAAATCTGATCATGAAGATTTTGGTCGCAGGAGCGAGTGGGTTGGTTGGATCCGCATTGATTCCGTCGCTGACGGCAGACGGTCACGAAGCAACCTGTCTGGTTCGTTCATCACCCAAAGCCGACGAGATCGAGTGGCATCCTAATCGCGGACTGATTGATGCAGCGCGCCTCGAAGGCTTTGAAGCGATCATCAACCTCGCCGGCGAGAGCATTGCTGAAGGGCGCTGGACTGATGAGAAGAAGCGAAAGATTCGCGACAGTCGCGTGAATGGAACGCATCTGCTAAGCGAAACGATTGCAGAATTGGCGACTAAGCCGCATGTGTTCCTGTGTGCTTCGGCGACCGGATTCTACGGTGATCGAGACAATGAGATTCT
>QHXE01000215.1 GCA_003222835.1 Acidobacteriota bacterium
TGCCATCACCTAATCTAGCGACGCCGTTCGCACTCACACTCAACGAGGACGGCTACGGTCCCAGCGATCATTCATCGTTTTACGCGAAACAAATTCCCGTGCTCTTTTTCTGGACCGGCAATCATGAGGATTATCACAAGCCTTCAGACACCGCCGAAAAGATCAACTATGAAGGCGAGGCGCGCGTGGTTTCGTTCGTCGTGCGCGTCGTGCGCGATATAGACCAGAGCGACAAGCGGCCCACCTACACTGTCGCAAAGAGTGAATCACAGGGACGCACGATGGGCTTTCGCGTCTATCTTGGCACGATTCCCAATTACGCGGATTCGAATGACGGTTTGAAGCTGGACGGCGTGCGCGACGATTCGCCGGCTTCGAAGGCCGGATTGAAAGCAGGTGACAAGATCGTGAAAATGGCTGGTCGCGAAGTGAAGAATGTTTATGATTACACTTACGCGTTGGGCGAGATGAAAGCCGGGCAGCAATACGAAGTCGAGATCGTCCGCGGAAGTGAACGCTTGACGTTCAAGATTATTCCGGCCGCGAGAAAATAATTTGGAGTGCGCCGGCTGTGACGGCGCTTTCGATCGAAATGGCCGAGCACGATCCAAAGCGGCGTCGCCGCTCCGCTCTGCCGCCGCCCATCAGATAAAAAGGGCAAGAATCGAAATGGACGCTTTAGCGCCATCAGACTTTTGCCTTTTTCTTATCTGAGGCCCTCCCTGACGGTCTGACACTGAGATCCACCGCCCGCTAACGCAGGTGGCACTGGCCAAATTACCACCTTGGTTCGCGGTCGTTGCGGCTGGGGCGACGATCGCGGTCGCGATCGCGGCCTCTACCACCACCCCCGCCCCCGCCGTAACCGCCGCGGCCTCCTTGTCCACCGCCGGGGCCGCGATCGGTGCGCGGGCGCGCTTCATTCACAGTCAGGTTACGACCGCCGAACTCTTTGCCGTTAAGCTGATCAATTGCGGCGGCCGCCTCATCGGGCGAAGTCATCTCGACAAAGCCAAAGCCTCGCGAGCGACCCGTCATGCGATCTTCGACCACCTGCGCCGACTCGACATTGCCTATCTGCGCAAAGTGATCTCGCAAGTCATCACTGGAAGTGTGGAACGAAAGGTTCCCGACGTAAAGTCTTGTAGCCATTTCTATCTCTAATCCTCTGATGCTAAGGGAAGCGCGGGCTAATTTATCGATCGCCCATTGAAGGCGTGACCTTTGCGGTCAAACGCGACGTACCCGATGCTCTGGCTTTGGCGAGAGCGGCTCCTAACAAGTTGACAGCGACCTCACTCTCTCTGCAGCCGAACGTCGTCGCTTAGCGGCACGGACAGGCGCTATCGTCGGTGTAGGGCGAGAGCAGGAACTAACAAGGCCAGAGTATGAACGATGATCGCTGGGAAGCGCAAGACGAATTCAGAGTAGAGTCACAGGCTCGGACGCGAATGGTTGAAGCCCGGAAAATAGAAGGAGTTTTTAGAAACGGCGCCGCCGCCGCTCTTTGCGCCGCACAGCCGCCGCGAATAATTGATGGACATTGAGGACGGTAATTTCTTCGCCGCCATACCGGGCGATTCCGAGGATGACAGCCGCCAGCCTATCGTCTTCAGATTTCGTCGATTGTTGAATGTCGACCGCCGCGATCGTGATTGCGTCGCGAGATTTTTCGGCAGCCAATGCCAACTGTTCGTCGCCGCGCAGAGCGATCACGCAAGGCAGCCTTTTGGCCCAGCCATGGGCTTCGCCGCCGACAAGCGCGATCGGATCTAGCACCGTCAGCATCCGACCGCGCGCGCACACCACACCGAGTACAGCCGCCGGCGCGTGCGGCAAGGCCGCCGCCCGTTTTTCTTCAGCCGTTCCTTCCACGTTTTCCGCAAAAACGGCAAAGGTCCTGGTGCCGGCAACAAAGGGGACCAAATCGCGAAGCTGAGGGTCCGGCAAAATGTCGCTGGCGTTTGCTCTTGCGTGCATTAGAATGTCTGCTTGAGGCTCGGAAGTGTTCATTCGTCGTCGTGCGCGCGCACGCTACGAAATGAAAACATGGGACCCGTGGAGTGTCAATACTCTGAGTAGCAATTAGTGCGACAAGATTTTATCGGCGACTCCCTGTCCCGTTTGGGAGAGGGCTGAGGCGAGGGCCTAGCTGACACGAACAAAGAAGGCCATTCCCCTTTATTCTTAGGGAGTCCACTGCTCGGAGATAATTAAATAATTCGTTGAGGTTAGGTGAAGCTAAGCCCTTACCCCGACATTCCCAAGGGGAACGGAAATTCGGCGACTAAGACAACGCGTCAGGCTATGGTACATTCAATCGAATAAGCGATTTTGAAAGGCTTAATCTGATGGACGATTTTGATCGTTATCGCACTGAGATGAACCGGGCGCTCTTGGGTAGTGGACATCTCGGCATCAAGAGATTCTTCGCGCTCGATACGCAAGCCTATGAAGACGGCGCCCTGGATAAGAAGACGAAGGAACTAATGGGTCTGGTTGGTTCGATTGTGCTGCGTTGCGACGACTGCATCACTTATCACATCAAACAGTGTGCGGACGCCGGCGTGACGCGCGAACAATTCATGGATGCATTCAATGTGGCGCTGGTCGTGGGCGGGTCGATCACGATTCCGCATCTGAGAAGAGCGGTTGAGACGCTTGATCAAGTTATTTCGGGTTGATCATAAGACGATGAGATCTCACCACAGAGACACCGAGATCGCACAGAGGTTCACGGAGAAAGACTCTGTGATCCTCTGTGCGATCTCTGTGCCTCTGTGGTTAATTCTTGTTTTATCTCCGGCGCTCGGCGTTGGTCGGGCATCTAAGGTCCGCGCTTCCCAGGAAGGTCTGGAAATGGCGATACAAGATGGCGATCGTATTCGCGCGCCTGAGTTGACCGGCGCGCGCGGCTGGCTCAACACGGACAAGCCGCTAACGCTCTCGGCGTTGAAGGGCAAAGTCGTGCTGCTCGACTTCTGGACTTACGGATGCGTCAATTGCATGCACATCATTCCCGATCTGAAGCGGCTCGAGCGTAAGTATCCTAATGAACTAGTAGTCATCGGCGTACATTCAGCGAAGTTCGCGAACGAAAAAGAGACCGAAAACATTCGCCGCATCATTCTGCGTTACGAGATTGAACATCCGGTAGTGAACGACGCCGATTTTACGATCTGGAATGCCTATGCGGTCAACGCCTGGCCGACACGATATCTGATCGATCCGGCCGGCTACATCATTGGCCGGTTGTCCGGCGAAGGCGGTTACGAAGCGCTCGACAAAGCTATCGGCGATACGGTTGCAGAGTTTCCCGGCAAAGTCCTCGCTGACGAGAAGAACGATCGCTTATTTATTGCAGACTCGGATCACAATCGCATCGTCATAGCGAAGCTGGACGGAACTTTGATTGAGACCATTGGCTCGGGCGGGCACGGGGCTGATGATGGATCCTTTGATCGTGCATCTTTTTTTCGACCGCAGGGGATGGCGCTCGACGGGGACACGCTGTACATTGCGGATACTGAAAACCATCTGATTCGCGAAGTCGATCTGAAATTGAAAACTGTTAAGACGGTAGCCGGAACCGGAAGGCAATCACGCGAGCCTGAAGCGGGAATGGCGCGCAGCACGGCGTTGAATTCGCCGTGGGACTTGCAGTTAGTCGGACGGACGCTCTACATCGCGATGGCCGGGCCGCACCAGATTTGGAAACTTGACCTCGACAAGCAGCAGGTTTCAATTTTTGCAGGTTCGGGAGGTGAAGCGCGCAGAGATGGTCCGGTCGATCAAGCGGCCTTCGCGCAACCGTCAGCACTGGCAACTGACGGAAAGACCTTGTACGTGTCTGACGCCGAAGCCAACATCATTCGTGCGATCGATCTCGGCTCTGCCGGCAAAGTTCGCACGCTGGTTGGCGGCAACCTTTTTGACTTCGGAGATGAAGATGGATTAGGCAACGACGTTCGTTTGCAGCATCCGCTTGGCTTGGCTCGTTGGAACGACAAGCTTTTGATTGCCGATACCTACAATCACAAAATCAAATTACTGGATCCAGTGGCGCGTTCAGTTAAGAGCTTTGCGGGAACCGGCAAGCCGGGACAAAGTGACGGCGCGAAGCCTTCGTTCTATGAACCTGGTGGCTTAACAATCGCCGGCGACAAATTGTACGTCGCCGACACAAACAATCA
>QHXE01000216.1 GCA_003222835.1 Acidobacteriota bacterium
TGAAAGGTAGGTCCAGTTGCTGCTGCACATGCTCAGTGATAATCAGCATGTATGAGCCGCTATCGACAAAGGCGTCGATGTTCATTCGCTTAACTTTGTCTTCAGGCAGGAGCCCTCGACGATGCATAAAAAGATCGCCGGCGTTTGCAAGTTCAAGCTCTGCGTAAACCGTTCCCATTTGTTTCCCTCCAGAGGGTGAGCCAACTCCAGATCGAAAAACCCGCTTCGCGGTGATGTCGCGGCGTGCCGGTAAAAGCATTGCTTATTTCTCCAGTACTCTTGGCCTGAATGCCGGCGAAACCATTGAATTATCGAATACTCCATACGCCGCGCCTTCCGGTTCAGGCATCGGCGAACTCTCGGCCCATTCCGAGTCTTCATCGATCTGCCGCGTCACCTCGGCAGTGATCTCTTCCAGGTTTTCTTTGGTCGCGATCTTTTGATCGAGAAGAAATCTTTCAAATCGATCGATTGGATCGTTGTGCTTCTCCCAATATTCGATCTCGCCGTCGGGAACATAGCGTTGATCGTCATGTTCGGCGTGGCCTTTGCGGCGGTAAGTCTTGGCTTCGATCAAAACAGCGCCGCGGCCTGTGCGTGCGTAATCGACGGCTTGCTTCGTGACTTCGTAGCAGGCAATAACATCGTTGCCATCGACTATATAGCCTGGAATTCCGAATGCAGCAGCCTTTTCCGCCAGGTTTCTGACCGCAGTCTGCAAATTCGTTGGCGTCGAGTACGCATAGTAGTTATGTTCGGCGATCACAATCAGGGGCAGACGCTGCACCGCGGCAAAGTTCATCCCTTCATAAAATGCTCCGGTGCTCGCGCCGCCGTCGCCGATGTAAGCCAATCCGACGATGTCCTTCTTTTGCATGCGAGCGCCGAGCAAAATTCCAGTCATCACCGGAATCATGTCGCCGAGATGCGAAATCGGACCGATGAATCCTTTGTCCAGATAACCGAAGTGGACGTTGAGATCTTTGCCACCCGAAGGCCCCCACGCTTTGGCCATGTACTGAGCAAGAATCTCACGCGGGCGAATGCCTTTCACGAAGCAAGCGCCCAAATCGCGAATGATCGGCGTGATGAAATCATCAGGACGCAGCGCATAAGCAGAACCAACCGCCGTCGCTTCCTGCCCCAGCGATCGATAGACACCCCCGACGACCTTCGTCTGTCGATAAAGATTGACAATGCGCTCCTCGACCAATCGCGTCAGTTTCAGGTAACGATACAACTCGAGCATCTGCTCGTGCGTGAGCGAGGTGTCCTCAATACACGAACGTGGTTGGCCGTCCGCGGGCTTGCGCGGCGCATACTTCGTGCTGATGCGCATTTGAAAACCGGGACGCCGGCGACGCGAAGAGCGGCCGTTCTTTGATCCTGGTGACTTCCGATTAGTCGTTTGATTCTCAGAGGCCATTAGCCGTAAGTCGTTCTCAGATCAAGGTCTTTAATTTCTTCGACACTTCATCGGTTACCGAGTTGGGCAACTGAGTGATAAATTTTGTCTTTCTGACAGTCCAATCAAAATTCCTCACTTGATCTGCCAGGACTACACCTGAGATTTTCAGTCCTTCTGGAATAACAACTTCGAAGGGATAGCCCTTGATTCGGGTAGTCACGGGACAAAAAATAGCCAACCCAACTCTTCGATTGTAGCCGGCGGGTGAGAGGACGATCGCTGGTCGCCTTCCTGCTTGTTCGTGTCCTTCCTGAGGATCGAAATCTATCCATACCGCGTCGCCGCGATCGGGAACATAAGCCATCACCAAATCTCTTTCCCGAAAGGCCCGCTCGATTTGATTTCCTCGTGCAGGTTGTCCTTGGTCACTTTCGCGAGTAGCTCGTCCAAAGTGTATTCGTGGGAAACAGGCTCGACTACGATCTTGCCGCGATCCAGAGAAACTTCAACCGTCGTGCCTTCCTCGATCTTCGATTCCTTCGCGAAAGACCTCGGGATTCGCAAAGCGAGGCTATTTCCCCATTTCTGGACTTGAGTCTTCATTCCGTCACCTCTTTGTATCTACAAAAAAGATACAGCAGTCACAGGAACGGATCAAATATGAATCGAAAGACCATGCACGCCTTCGGCGGCTTCCATCACAGCTTCTGAAACGGTCGGATGCGCGTGCATCGTGCGGCCGAGTTCTTCGGCAGTTGACTCAAGCTGCATCGCGACGCACGCTTCCGCGATCAATTCGGTCGCATGGGGACCGATGATGTGCACACCGAGGATTTCGTCATACTTCTTCTCGCTGACGACCTTAACGAAGCCTTCTTCTTCACCGATGATGCGCGCTTTGCCCGACGCCGAAAACGGAAACTTGCCGACCTTCACGTCATAGCCGGCTTCGCGCGCTTTCGCTTCACTCAAACCAACCGAACCAATTTCCGGATCGCAGTAAGTACAACTCGGAACCAGCCGCAAATTGATCGGTCGCGGATTCTTTCCGGCAATGTGCTCGACGGCGACGATGCCTTCCTTCGAGGCCAGGTGCGCGAGCAAAGGAGTCGGCACCACGTCACCGATTGCATAGACACCTTTCTCGTCAGTCTGCTGAAATTCGTCGGTCTTGATGAATCCCTTTTCGACCTTGATCTTCGTTCCTTCCAGACCAAGTCCTTCCGTGTAAGGCATGCGGCCGACGGCGACCAAAAGCATCTCTGCTTCCAGTTTTACCTCCTCGCCCTTTGAAGTCTTGCCAGTTACTACCACGCCTTTGTCGGTCTTCTCCAACTTGTCCAGCTTTGTATCCACTCGCGATTTGATGCCGCGCTTACGAAACGATCTCTCCAACTCTTTCGAGACTTCCTCATCTTCAAGGGGAACAAGTCGCGGCAGCAATTCAACAATTGTCGTCTCCGCGCCGAAGCGTGAATAGACCGATGCGAACTCGACCCCAACTGCGCCGCAGCCCATTACGATCAGGGACTTCGGTACGTCGGTTAATTCGAGAATGTGATCGCTGTTGACGACTTGCTTGCCGTCAGTTTCAAATCCGGGAATCGGACGCACGACCGAGCCCGTCGCGATGATGATGTTCTTCGTTCCAACGGTTTCTTTCTTTCCATCTTCGCCGGTCACTTCGATTTTCTCGGGCAACGCCAGCCGCGCCGTGCCTTTGAATACCATCACCTTGTTTTTCTTCATCAGGTATTCAACGCCCTTTGCGTTCTTCATTACGACTTTATCTTTGCGCTTCTGCACGTCCGCGAAAGCAAGCTGGATCTCCGATGCTTGCACGCCAAAGTCAGCGGCGTGCTGCATCTGTTCGTAGATGTGCGCCGACATCAGAAGCTGCTTGGTCGGAATGCACCCGCGCAGTCCACAGGTTCCCCCTAAGCGTTTGTCCTTTTCTACCAGCGCAACTTTCAATCCGAGCTGCGCCGCGCGAATCGCCGCCACATAACCACCGGGGCCGGCGCCAATGATCGTTACATCAAATTGTTCGTTAGCCAATCTTTCTTGCTCCCTTTCGTTGACAGTGAGACTGAGAGAATGCGGGCTCATGTCTCTTGATTCGACTCGAATTACTGAAAAACAGGATTATACGGCGTGGGAGAGCTTGAGCCAAAGTCACGGCTTTTCGATCTGAACCGTATTGTAGATGTAATCAATGTTAAGGCGTGTTCCTTGGAGCAGCGCTGTGCCGATGAGCAGATCATTGCCTTCGTGCAGTATCGCTTCTGCGAGTCGACGAGTGCCTAACCACTCGATATCTACGAGAGAGGTAAAGCCCGGCAGCCTGGCACCACCCGCTACAATAAATTCTTGCTCGCCGGTGATCCGTAGCTCCAGACTTTCGGCAAGATCCAGGGGAAGAAAGAGTTCCCTGTTAAAGCCGGTGTCAATCAGGCATTCAATCGGCTCACCCTTGGCGAGTCTCAGAGAAACGAAGGCGTTCCGATCGGCGTCAACCCAACCGTTTTCTAAAGCCATATCCGCCTAATGAAGCCGCCGCCGGATAGCCAACGCGAGCCAAATAGAAACGGCGATCGGGCATAGCTTCAAGCGCCGCAAGCATCGCTTCTCTACCAGAGTCTCCCAGAAAATATCGTCCACTCTCGGGCTCAATCGCGACAAAGCGGCCATGCTGTTTAGGCTCGAGGATGTCGCGCAGACGCTCTTCGTAAACGCGCTTGCCTGCTACAATCAGCTTACCGGGCTTCTCGATGATGCGCTGTTGGGCCATCCTTAAATTCGCAATTCGTCTAAAGGCTGCATTGTATCACGCGGCTTTGTTTTGCGAGAATCGGCTCCTGAGTCAAATGATAAGAGAGCGATCACATCTTGAAGAGGCT
>QHXE01000217.1 GCA_003222835.1 Acidobacteriota bacterium
ATTCCGCCCCGCGATTGTAACTGAGCAACACCAAAGTCATGCTTTGCGAATCATCGCCGAGTTCGGCCATCCGATCCGCGATGTAGTGAGCGGCGGCGGGAGCCATCTTCTCAACGTCACACATGTCTCCGCGGGCTACGCCGTATTGCTCGGCGGTTTGCGGCACGAATTGAAACAGGCCTTTGGCCCCAACGCTATTCTCAAAGCAAGGCTTGTATGCCGACTCGATCATAGGCAGATAGATGCCCACGACCAGCGGAATCTTCCGCTCGTTGAATGAAGGCGCAATCAAGGGAATAATCGGCGCCGCCCGTCCGTAAATAACGCGCAGACTTTCTACGCCTGGCTTTGCGGAGGTGCTGTCCGTGCGCGCCAAATAACTATCCAAGTTGGTTTTGATTGCGCGAATCGCTTCATCATTCAGTTTCATTGGACGATCGCCCATCATGGCCGAGATGCGCTGCTCCTGTTCATCAACGAAAGCGAGTTGTTCACCTGTGCTCATCTGCGTGTACGGCTTTCCTGACGCAATAGCCGCAGGCGCGACGGCATTCGCGCGGAGTGTTGAACGCCGGTAAAGAAGCGCCGTCACGATCATACTCGCGATGAGTACGGCAACGCTCAACACCTGAAGTCCATAACGATATGAGCGCGCCTTTCTTGTTTCGTATTGAGAGCGACTAAGCGAATATTCGTCAACGCCCTGAAGCATCCGAGCATCGCGCATCGAATCGTCCATGACCTGCGCGCCGGTTTGTTCAAGCTGTTGCCTGACCTTCTTCAAATCAGCGAGCATCTCAGGCGCGGTCTGATAGCGTTCGTCTATTTCTTTGCGCAAAGCCTTGCTGACAACCCGCTGTAACTCTGATACGAATGGTTGAGCGCTATTCGCAAACTGAAACAGCGGAGCCGGCGCGCGTTCAAGAATGGAAACCATCGTATCCATGCGCGTCGCGCCAAAGAATGGCGCGCGATACGCCAGCATTTCATAAAGCACCACTCCCAAGCTCCAAATGTCTGTCCGTTCGTCCACCGGCAGAGCGCGCGCTTGCTCAGGCGACATGTAACCGACCGTCCCCAGCACCACGCCGGTCTCTGTTTCGGCCTTTGCGATCGTCGCAATTTCAGACGAATCAGATGAGGGCTGCTCAAGTAATTTGGCGATGCCAAAGTCGAGAATTTTCACGAGACCACCGCGACGCCGCATGACGTTTTCCGGTTTGATATCGCGATGGACTATCCCGGCAGCGTGCGCCGCGGTCAGCGCCTCGGCTATCTGAATGGCAATCTCCAGTACTTCAGGGAGCGACAGATGTTCTTCCGCAATCAATTCACGCAGCGTTTGGCCGTCGATGAATTCCGTCGTGATAAAGTGAACTCGATCTGCTTCGCCGACTTCGTGAATCGTCAGGATATTCGGATGGTTCAACGCCGAAGCGGCGCGCGCCTCTCTTTGAAAGCGGCGCAGCCGTGCTTCGTCGGAAACGAAGTAAGCCGGCAGGATCTTCAAAGCCACCGGGCGATCAAGCCGTCGATCCTGCGCCAGATAAACTTCGCCCATGCCGCCCGCGCCGAGACGCTCGACAATCCGATATGGACCGATCTCGCGACCGATGTTGTTCTGCTCGTGATTGCTTAGAAGGACGTGAGCGTCGTGTGCAATGGCGGGTTCTTCGATGAAGTCGCCGGCTTCATCGTAGGCATCGACCAGCGAACTCGCATCTTGTCGTAACTCTTCATCATCTGGGCAGGCTTCATTCAGAAAAGACTCGCGTTCATGCGGTGATCGATCAAGCGCCGCCTGCAAGACTTCTTCCACCTGTTGCCATCGTTCAGGAGTCATTGCCGTTTATTCGTCCTTCATTCTTTTGAAGAGCCACGCCTTGGCCGCGCGCCAATCACGACGTATTGTCATCAAGGAAATTCCCAGCACGTCCGCGGTCTCTTCCAAGCTGAGCCCACCAAAATATCTCAGCTCCACAACTCGACTCTTGCGCGGATCGATTTTCGCGAGCCCGTCGAGCGCTTCGTCGAGGGCTACTAATTCCGCGGCGCGTTGATAGGTCATCGCTGACGCTGCTTCAAGCGAGACCTGTTGCACTTCGCCACCATGCTTGGCGTAACGCCGTCGCCGGGCATGGTCGATGAGGATGTGACGCATCACCTGCGCGGTCACCGCAAAGAAGTGCGCGCGATTCTGCCACTCGGGTTGCTCCTGTCCGGCAAGACGAAGGTACGCCTCATTTACCAGTGCCGTCGTCTGGAGCGTATCACCGTTGCGCTCGCGCCGCACATAGCGATGCGCGATGCGTCGCAGTTCGTCATAAATCAAAGGCGTGAGTCTGTCGAGCGCGGTTCGGTCTCCCTGCTGCCAGTCATCCAACAGTTCCGTTAAGCCTGGTGTGGAAAGCGTTCTCATCGCCGCATGTAACGTAAGCTGTTAGCTTGCGACGGTCTACGCAAACTAACAGTTTGCTTTACATCAAGCCGAGTGCTGATCTTATCATCTTTCTGGAAGCGGCAATCCAAAGATGAGCAGCTCTTTTCGATCAGAAAATATTTTGTCCCGGACATGAACAGTTTACCTTCGGTTTCTCGCTTGCCGTTTCGCTAATGAACACTCCTGCCGCTGTTTCTCGCTTATCAAAGTGAGAAGTACATTTGCTCACATTCTGAAAATCGAAAGGAGATTAAGGATGAAAATTCAAAGAAAGCTGCTTTGGTTACTTGTCGTTACTACTTGTCTCACTGGAATTCCTCAGTTCACCCACGCGACGATTCAAACGACCAAGCCTTACCAACAAATGACGCTGCCAGAGCGCGGCGCTTTCGTTAGCGAGCAAGCGCGCCGGCTGGCCCGGCAAATCTCGGGCAGAGATTATCAATTCACGCCGGCGTTTGAGGCGGAAATACAGAAGGCCGTTGAGTTTTATGCTCGGCGCATCGGCAATAACGGCGGCGATCAATTGGGCAAAG
>QHXE01000218.1 GCA_003222835.1 Acidobacteriota bacterium
CGACGTTGGGCAATCAACAGAATCGCGGCTGTAGCATCTGCGCTCTCACGGAGCACCACGACAAACTGGACCCAACTTTCCAAAGCGAGAACGTGTACTACGTGCCGCGCTTTTTCGCTGCCGCAATTGTCGGTGAGAACCCAAAGGCGTTCGGTCTGCAAACACAACCGTTGTCGTCCTTCTAGCCGAAATCTGATGTCCGACAAGCTTCAGCTCGTCGCAATCTTAGCGACAAA